>JAQXJH010000035.1 GCA_029008595.1 Bacillota bacterium | reverse complement strand
TGATGGATGACTGAATCAGATCATACGGTTTTAATATAACAGTCCCGGCAGACGCGTCTGCCGGGACTGAAACTGTTTTACGACTATTCGCTGATTTTTGTCCGTCTGCCTTGCAGGGAATTCAGGGCCTCCCCGGATTGCCCTTTCCTCCGCCGAAGCCACCGCCGCCCATTGCTCCCATATCGCCGCTGACCGCGCCGTTTTCCGAATAAGCGGTCGTTACATCGGAAAGCGTGAAGGTCTGCAGAATGGATGCGCCGGAAAGTGTGCCGCCGGTCGTGAGTCCGTTATCAGCGTTTCCTCCGCTGATCGTGCCTCCGGCCGCGACGGAAACAGTCATGCTCTCCGTCAGTGCCTCGCTGCTGAAAATGATATAGGAATACTGATTCTGCGGGGCAAAGCTCAGCAGAACCGTTCCGTCTTCGGCCAGCAGGTGTACCGGAGTCCCCGCTTCCTGCGCCTGTGTAAAGTAAAAGGCTGCGCAGGGCTGTGTACCGGCGGAAGGATTCTCCACCATTCCGCTGCTGCCTGCCGCGGCGATCGTACCGCCGTTCACGGTCATGGTTCCGTTGCTGTCCAGCGCAGCGTTGCCGTTGTCCGCCGGTCCGTTGACCAGAACAATTCCGCCGGAGAATGTCAGATCGCCGTTGGAATCGATGCCGTCACCTCCGGCGTCAACGATGACGGTCCCACCGCTGATCTCAATCGAGACGTCCTCCTCGGGAGTGAACATATTCTGCCCGGGCCGCCCGTTCATGGAAGAGGCGTCGCTTCCTCCGGCTGCATTCAGTCCGTCGTCTGCGGCCGTTACATCCACGATCCCACCGGAAATAGCGATGGATTGCCCCTCAATCCCTTCGTAGCTATGGGTCACGGTGGTCTCGCCGCCCGTGACGGCAAGCGTCCCGTCCGCGTGAACGCCGTCGTCTCCGCTGACAATGTCGATCGTGCCGCCGGTGATGCGAACCCATCCTTTGGAAGGATCGGTGTCGTTGGCGGATTTGATGCCGTCCTCCTGTGCGTCCACCGTCAGACTGCCGTCCGTGATCGTGACGGAATCCTTTCCGCGGATCCCGTTTCCAACGGCAGTTACCCGGATCGTGCCGCCGGTAATGATCAGGTGATCCTTGGCGGCGATCCCGTTATTGCAGTTTCCGGTCACGGTCAGGCTGCCGGAGCCGTTGATCGTCAGGTCGTTTTTGGCGTACAGCGTACCCGTGGGAGCGTCGTCTCCGTCTGCATAGCCGGTGCCGTCGCAAAGCGTATTTTCGCTGCCTTCGGCCAGCGTGACGATGATCTTGCCCGCCTGCTGTCCGTTGATCGCAGCGCCGGTGCTGCTGGTGACGGAAGCTCCGTTTAAGATCAGCCGCACGGTGTCGCTCTTGTTCGCAAGGATCAGGATCTGGCCGTCTGTCAGCGTCCCTTCCAGCAGATAACTCCCGGCAGACGAGATCACCACGGTATTGCCGGAAACGGACGCGTCGGTGCCGGAAACGGACGCGCCGGTGCCGCTGAGCGTAATTTTAGTGGTACTGTCCGGGTCGAAGGAAGAGTCGCTGTCTTCGTCCGATAGGGACAAAAATTCGGCTGCCTGCGCGCCGGTCAGAGCAGCGCTGCCGTCGGAAGAAGCAGACGGATCCGCAGAAGAGGCGGGAGTACAGCCCGCAAGGCCGGCAGCCAAAAGGATCGCTGTCAGAGTTGGTGCAGTCCAATGGACGATTCTTTGATGCATACGATCATCCCTTTATCGAAAATATTTCCGTGCAGACAGCATTTTAAGCTGTATCGTCCGTATGGATTCAGTTTAGTCCGGCAGCGTGAAGGTCGTGTGAAAAGAAAAACAAATTTATTTCAAAATTGCCCGGCCTGCCGTGACGAAAAAAGCAGGCGCCGCGTTATTTATGATCGAAAAAGCCGAATCAACAAAAGAAAATAATCTTTTTCCCGTCTTTTCATTACTTTCTTCGTTTGCGGCTTTTTATGCTTGCAAAACGCGCAGGATATGGTATAATAATCAAGACGGAAGCGGAACAAAGCTTCCGCAAATTTTTACACATATTATTTATGCATTGCATAAATAAAGCAATGCAGCAGGAGGTTTTTTCAATGGCGAAAAAAGATTCGGACTTTCGTTACAATACCGGTGATTCAAAAGTTCCGTGGCCCGCAGTGGGAGAGAACTATAATGAAAAAGATCTGATGGAGATCATCAAGTTCATGCAGCAGGGCAGCGGCGAAGAATATGACTGCGCTGTTGAGGAAGTCGCCAAAGCGGTGCAGAAGCTGGTCAAGGTTTCCGAAGTACCCGGAAAGCTCTCTCTCGGCACCGAGGTCGAACGCGCCGAAGCTGCGGTGGACAAGCTCCTCGGCACAACGGGCAGTCTGTTTGTCAACAATGCGACCGCCGGATTTGAGATTGCCTATAAATATGCCAATCTGAAGGCCGGCGATGAAGTGATCGTTCCGGCGATCACCTTTATTGCGACGATGGCGTATCCGCTTTCCATCGGCTGCAAGCTTGTCTTTGCTGATGTGGATCCGAAAACCATGTGTATGGATCCGGCGGATGTTGCGCGCAAGATCACCGCAAAGACCAAAATGATCGTTCCGGTGCATCTGGGCGGCTATCCGGTGGATATGGAGCCGCTGATGAAGCTCGCCAAAGAGCATCATATTCTGGTGCTGGAGGACGCCGCTCATGCATTCGGCGGTTCCTACCACGGCCGGAAGATGGGGACGATCGGCGATTTCGGCGCATTTTCTTTCCACGAGGTCAAAAACTGCACCTCCTTCGGCGAAGGCGGCATTCTGGTCACGTCGGACGATAAGCTGCGCGGGCAGGCAAAGGCGGCCCGCTTCTTCGGCCTGAATTTTGACCACAAGATCAAGGACTGGCTGTACGATGTCCGCGCCATCGAGGGCAAAGATGAGCCGTTTGTCGGCATCAATTCCTCCACGACCGAAATTCAGGGTCTTGGTCTCCGTCTGCAGGTCGAGCGGTATCAGCATATCCTTGACGTGCGCCGTGCCGCTGCGGAATATCTCGACCGGCGTTTTGCGGGGAATCCCGCCATTCTTCCGCAGGAGATGGGCGATAACGGCACAGAGCCGACGTTCCACCTCTATCTGATCCGCATCGATCCGGAAAAGGCCGGCGGCGACATTCAGCTGCTGAAGAAAAAGCTGGCGGAAAAAGGCGTTACCCAGATCGCGCACTTCGGCCCGCTGTATCGCTTCGATGTTCTTCGCACCTTCGGCTATGATGCCGATGAGATCGCAAAGACCTGCCCGGTCTGCGAAGAGTATTTCTATCACCGTTATACGCACCTTCCGCTGTACGGTCTCTCTCAGGAACAGCTTGCTTACATGGCGGATGCAGTGCTCGAATCGATCGAAGAAATGCAGAAAGGCATCTGATCCGGCCCCTGCATCCCGGCCGGGCCGGTGCAGCCCACAGCGCGGATCATCTGCAAAACACAGGAACTCCCCGAAGGGATTCCATCACACAGGCTTCAGCGGCAGGCGTTGTTCTGCCGCTGATTTTTTGCGGTATGCCCCGCCGGACCGGCAGCCGGCTCTTGCATCGTTTTTTGCACCGTGATATACTATGTCAGAAAAACAGCGCTTTGCTTGGAATGGAAGGTATCCGGTAAAATGAAAACAGGCCTGGTGATGGAAGGCGGCGCAATGCGCGGAATGTTTACCGCAGGCGTCACAGATGTTCTGATGGAAAACGGGATCACATTTGACGGCGGCATCGGCGTTTCGGCGGGGGCAACCTTCGGCTGCAATTACAAATCAAAACAGATCGGAAGAGCGTTCCGCTATAACAAACAGTATTGCAGGGACCCCAGATATGTGGGGATCCGTTCGCTGCTGACGACCGGTAATCTGTATAACGAGCAGTTTGCCTATCATGAGCTGCCGGAGCGGCTCGATGTGTTCGATGCTCATACCTTTGCGGAAAATCCGATGGAATTTTATGTGGTGTGTACCGACGTGCAGACGGGAAACCCGGTTTATCATCGCTGTGAGCAGGGCGGTGCGGAAGATATTGAATGGATGCGCGCGTCCGCTTCCATGCCGATGGTGTCCAGAATCGTCCGGATCGGGGAACGTCTTCTTCTGGACGGCGGCGTGTCCGATTCCATTCCGCTGCGGTATTTTGAACAGATCGGCTACCGGAAAAACGTTGTGATCCTGACACAGCCGAACGGGTTCATCAAAAAGAAGAATTCGCTTCTGCCCGTATTAAGGGCGGCTTTGCGGGAATATCCGGCGTTGGTGCAGGCGCTTGCCGAACGCCATCTCCGCTATAATGAAACGCTGGCGTATATTGAAACGCAGAGGCAGAACGGCAATGTCCTTGTGATCCAGCCTCCGGAAAGCTTACAGATCGGCGCGGTGGAGCGCCGGGCGGAGGAATTGGAACGCGTGTACCGGATCGGGCGGAAAGAGGCGCAGAATCGGCTGGAACAGGTATCTGAATTTCTGAACGACCAAAAATAAAGCAAGGGCATCCCGGTGGGGGTGCCCTTGCTGTTTTGTAAGACGAAGATCATTCCGTTGCGGCTGCGGCAGGAACGTCGTTTTCGCTGTCGGCGGCGGATGATTCTACCGGAACGCAGAACTGGGTGCGGTAAAACTGATACAGCGTGCGGTATTCTTCCGAAACGCCCTGATGCTGTGCTTTCAGGTGTGCATGCGGATCAAAAGCTTCATCGTGGCTCAATTTTTTCAAGATCTGAACGGCAACGTTGGAGCAATGGTCAGAAATACGTTCCATATGCGTCAGAATCTCGACGAAAGAAATGCCCTTCTGCATATTGCAGATTCCGCTTTGCAGACGTTCCACATGCTTGTTTTTCAGCACCTCGACCAGCTCGTCGATCGCCTCCTCCAGCGGTTCGATCCGGTAAGCGATCACAGGATCCTGCGTCTGATAGGCCTGCGCCGTCATGTCGATAATTTCGCGCACAGCGGCGGTGATATAATAAAGCTCCGTGTTGCCCTCGTCGGAAAACGCAACGTTCTGGTTTGCGTTGTAATCGGCCACATCGGCAATATTGATGCAGTAGTCTCCGATCCGTTCAAAATCGCCGATGGAATGCATGATCTCGGTTGCATCCTTATGATTTTTCGTGTCCAGATCGCGCGTTGTGATCTTCATCACATATTCGCCCAACACGGTTTCGGTTTTATCGAGAAAGCGCTCGTTTTCTTCCAGCAGCGCGCGCATTTTTTCATCATAATGCGTCAGCAGTCCGCAGGAGATATCAAAGTTTTCCAGAGCGGTCTGCGCCATGCTGCCCATAACGGTATGGCACTGGTTCAGCGCGATGGAAGGGGTTTTCAGGAACAGCTCGTCCAGCAGCTGCAGCTCCTGCTCCATTTTGCTGCCCTGAGAATCCCGGATGAGCTTGCCGGAAAGCTTGATCAGCTTCCCGCAGAACGGCAGCAGCAGCAGCGTCGTGACGATGTTGAACAGGGAATGGAAGTTTGCAATATCTCCGCGGGAAACGGCGTCGTTCCAGAACGAAAAACCGACCAGCTGCTGATACAGGCAGATCGCGGCCAGAAACACCGCAGCGCCGATCACATTGTTCATCACATCGATCAGAACGGCGCGCTTGGCTTTTTTGTTGGTGCCGATGCTGGCGATCAGCACGGTGACGCACTTGCCGATATTCATGCCGATCACGATCGGCAGCGCCATTGCAAACGTGACCTGTCCGGTGGAGCTCATCGCCTGCAGCATACCGACGGAAGCAGAGGAGCTTTGCAGCACGGCGGTGATCAGCATACCGACTGCGACGCCGAGCAGCGGGTTTTCAAACATCAGGAACAGATTGTGGAATGCTTCGGAATCCTTCAGGGGAGCAAGAGCCGACTCCATGGTCGTCATGCCGAAAAAGAGGACGCCGAAGCCGATGATGATGGAAGCAATGTTCTGCGTTTTGCTGCGCTTGGAGATCAGCATGATCGCCGCGCCGAGCATGATGCACACCGGCGCAAAGGAGGAGGGCTTGAGCAGATACAAAAGCACGTTGTCGGTCGAAATATCTCCCAGACGGAGAATCTGCGCCGTGATCGTGGTGCCGATATTGGCTCCCATGATCACCGGAATTGCCTGCACCAGCTTCATGATGCCGGCATTCAGAAAGCCGATCACCATGACAGAGGTCGCCGCGGAACTCTGGATCACGCAGGTTACTGCCGTTCCAAGGAGGATGCCCTTGAATTTGTTTCCGGTCAACTTTTCCAGTGTTTTTTCCAGTCCGGCGCCGGCGAGCTTCTCCAGCGATTTTCCCAGAACATTCATTCCGTAAAGGAACAGGCCAACACCGCCCAGCAGCGCTAAAACATTTGCAATATCCACTTTTTTGCCTCCGCTTCTTCATCAAGCCGGTTCATTTTCTTCTATATTTTACTTCTATTTTACATAATGCTTTTTTATTTTACAATAGTTTTTTCTTATGGATATGACTTTTGACGCATTCAACGACTTTTTTCTTCACCAAAGCTTTTTTATCGTCAAGAACGATGAAAAGAGGTGTTCTGAAATATTTTCCGACCGGTGCCGGGCTGCAGGATGCCGCAGGCGGCGCTCTTTGCTTTTTTACTTCAAAAAGACAATCATCAGAACGATAAAAGCAATGGAAAAGGCGAAAACAATGCATTATAATGAAAAAAGAAAACGAATTTCAAACAGAAGGGAACGAGAAGCTTGAATCATTCTTTTTTGCAGGAAGATTTTCTGCTGCAGAATGCGGCCGCAAAAACGCTGTATCACGACTACGCAGAAAAAATGCCGATTTATGATTACCATTGTCATGTCAGCCCCAAAGAGATCTGGGAGGATCAGAAATACGAAAATCTGACGCAGGCCTGGCTTTACGGCGATCATTACAAATGGCGTCTGATGCGCGCCATGGGGATGGATGAGTCGCTGATCACCGGGGGCGCGGGAGATTACGAACGGTTCTGCGCATTTGCCGAAACGGTTCCCTGCTGTATCGGGAATCCGATGTACCACTGGGTGCATCTGGAGCTGAAGCGCTTTTTCGGGATCTCGGAAGAACTGAACCCGACGACCGCGCCGCAGATCTGGGAGAAAACAAAGCAGGCGCTGCAGAACGGTCTGACAGCCCGAAAAATGATCGAGATGTCCAACGTTGCGCTGGTCTGTACAACGGATGACCCGTCCGATTCGCTGGAGTATCATCGCAAGCTGGCGGCAGACGGTTCTTTTCAGACGAGGGTTCTGCCGGCGTTTCGTCCCGATAAAGTGCTCAGTCCGACGCCGGAATATCTGGAAAAGCTCGGAGCTGCAGCCGGTGTGGAGATCTGCAGCTGCGAAACCCTGCTGCAGGCGCTGGGCAGCCGGATGGATTGGTTTCAGAAAAATGGATGCCGCCTTTCCGACCACAGCTTTGCCTGCATTCCGTGGCGCCCGGCGTCCGAAGAGGCGGTGGAGCAGGACTTTGCCGGAGTGCTGAAAGGCAAAACGCTTGCCGGTGAAGCGCTGGAACGGTACCAGACCTGGCTGATGCTCTGGCTTGGACGGGAATATGCCCGCCGCGGCTGGACCATGCAGCTGCACCTGAATGCGCTGCGCAACAACAGCACGCGCAGATTTGAACAGCTCGGGCCGGACACCGGATTCGACTCGATCAACGACAGGCTTCTTGCGCCGAATCTTTCCGCCTATCTGAATGCGCTGGATCGGACGGAGCAGCTGCCGAAAACGATTTTCTATTCCCTCAATCCCAAGGATACGATGATGCTTGCCGCAATGGCCGGCAATTTTCAGAGCGGTGTGCCGGGCAAAATGCAGGTCGGCTCTGCCTGGTGGTTCAATGACCAGCGCGACGGCATGGAGGAACAGCTGAAAACGGTTGCCAACGTTGGCCTGCTGAGCAAATTTATCGGAATGTTGACCGATTCCCGCAGTTTTCTTTCGTATACGAGGCATGAATATTTCCGCAGGATCCTCTGCAACCTGATCGGGACATGGGTGGAAAACGGCGAATATCCGGGCGACATGGAGCGGCTCGGCGCCATGGTGCAGGATATCTGCTACCGTAATGCGGTGAATTATTTCCGGATGTAAGAGTTTTTCCAATCGACTTTTGAACGTGTATGCCCGATCCGAAAGGAGAATGATGATGGATCGGCAGCCGGAAGTTCGTTACCACAGGCTCAGACCGCAGCAGATCGTGGAAAGACGCAGCCAATGTCCCGTTGCCTATATTCCGATCGGGACGATCGAATGGCATGGTGTCCACAACCCGACGGGAACCGATACACTTCAGGCGGAAGAAATCGCCGTCCGCTGTGCGCAGATCGGCGGAGGGCTGGCCTTTCCTCCGCTTTGGTACGGAGAAAACCGTTCGGAAACGCTGATGGATGCAACCGCCGCCGACCGCTCGGAAATTGCGCGGGAAATGGGATTGGATCCTGATAATTTTCTGCCGGAGCGTATGCCGTTTTCCGTCATGGATCAGACGCTTAATTACAGCCGGCTCCTGATCCATATTCTGGCCGAGGTGGAGTCGTTGGGATTCCGGGTGGGAGTTCTGGTCGCCGGGCATTATCCGCTGGTCGACCATGCACGCGCCGCCGCGCTGCTCTTTAATAAGCGGGCGCGTACCAGGCAGGACGGTATGCTGGCCTGGGCATTTTCAGACTATCTGCTGGTGGGCGATCTTTATGAATGCGCAGGAGACCACGCAGGCGGATGGGAGACGTCGCACATGATGGCCATTGCGCCGGAAACCGTCGATCTCGGTCTGCTTGCTCCCAAAGGGGAGCCGCTGGTCGGATGCATGGGGAAAATGCCTCCGCAGGACGCCAATGCGGCGTTCGGAAGAGAAACGCTGGAAAAAGCCTGCGAACGGGCCGTGCAGGAAGCGATGCACCGTCTGAAGCACCGTCAGGCCTATCTGGGCCATGGTACCTGCATGCAGGAGGGTCTCTGGAGAAAGCAGAACGAAGAATAAGGCGTTTCCGGAACGGATCGGGAAGAAACAACAGAAAAAAGCAGATACCGTTTTGCAATCGGAACGGTATCTGCTTTTTCAGTTTTTACAGGAACGGGGGAGACAGCAACCTGCGCTTAAAACCCGATGCGGTGCAGCCACTTTGTGAGCAGAGCGGGCCATTGATCTGCGCCGGGGGTATCCTGCGCCAGACCGAGACCGTGCTCTCCGTCGGGAAAAACGTGCAGCTCAAACGGAATGTTTTTCTGTTTCAATGCGACCGCCATATTCAGGCTGTTCTGTACGGGAACGGCGGAATCGGCGGCGGTGTGCCACAGAAAGACCGGCGGCATATCGTCGCGTACGCCGTATTCACCGGAAAGCTGCGCGCAGAGCGGAACGCATTCCTCTCTGGCAAGCAGGTTGACGCGCGTACCGATATGGGTGTGGTTCAGCAGACTGACCACGGCGTAGCAGAGAATCCCGGCGTCCGGTCGGGAACTGACGCGGTCGATCTCATCGCCGCCGTCGGTGCCGTAATCAAAATGCTCCAGCGCCGTAACGGCCAGATGACCGCCCGCCGAAAAACCGAGGATCCCGATCTTTTCGGGATCGATGCCAAAGCGTTCCGCATGGAAGCGCACAAAGCGCACCGAACGCTTGACATCCATCATTTCCACGGGATGATGATACGGGGCAACGCGGTAATTCAGCACAAAGGCGCTGATCCCGGCTTCGTTGAGCATTTTTGCGATCGGCTCGCCCTCGTGGTCGGCGCGCATGGCATAGCCGCCGCCCGGGCAGACGATGACACAGCCGTTCTTTTCGCCCGGCAGAAGATACGGCGTTACCGACGGTTCCTCCTGCCCCAAAGACGCGTCATAGAGCGGCGCATTCGGCCAGAGCAGTTCTTTCTTGGCTGCATTCATACTTCTCAGTCCTTTTTTGCTTTTTCGGCTTTTTCCTGCTGCAGCTCGGCGTAAAGCTCCTTGACCACAACGCGCTCGTCAAAAGGATACTTCACTCCGTTGATGTCTTCATAATCCCAGTGTCCTTTGCCGATCAGAAGCACCAGATCGTCTTTTCCGGCGAGCGACATGGCGTGCTTGATGGCGGTGCGGCGATCCGGAATGATCTCATATTTGCCGCTGGTCCGGTCAAGTCCGACCTTGATATCGGCGTTGATCTGTTCCAGAGGTTCGAACCGCGGGCTGTTGGAGGTAACGATCGTCAGATCGGCGTTATTACCGAGGATCTCGCCGGCGTCGGCGCGGCGGATGCGGGTGCGGTTGCCGTCGGAGCCGAACACAGCGATGATGTGATTCGGCTGATACTGCTTCAGTGCGTCGATCAGGCTCGAAATACCGATGCCGTCATGAGCGAAATCGATGATAACGGAATAGGGAGCGGGGATGTCGATCGTTTCCACGCGGCCGCGGATCCTGACGTCGTGCAGCGCTTTGTTGATACCGGCGATGGAAACGCCGAAATGGTCGCAGGCGCAGACGGCTGCCAGAGCATCGTAGACGGTGAATTTTCCGGGCGAACCGACCGTTACGGAAACGGCGTGAGTGCCGGTTGTCGTAAAGTGAACGCCCATATATCCGGGCGCTTTGACGGTCTCATAGCCGACAACGCGCGTATCCGCCTCTTTGGAATAGCCGAAGGTCTCAACTTCGCAGGTATGGCCTTCCAGGATCTGATCCGTTTTCTCGTCGTCCCGGTTCAGAATGCCGAGCCTGCACTGACGGAACAGCAGGCTCTTGCAGTGCAGATATTCTTCCAGCGACTGATGTTCCCAGGGGCTGATATGATCGCGTGAAATATTGAGAAAAATACCAACGTCGAAGGTGATCCCGGCGGTGCGGTGCAGCATCAGTCCCTGAGAGGAGACCTCCATCACCACATAATCGCAGCCCGCCTCGGCCATCTGGTGAAACAGCTTATGGATCTCATAGGATTCCGGCGTAGTGTTGATGGTATGAACGCTCTCGCTGCCGATCAGCGCGCCGATGCTGCCGATCAGCCCGACTTTATGGCCGGCGTTTTCAAGGATCGCCTTCAGCAGATAGGTGGTGGTGGTTTTCCCCTTTGTACCGGTAACGCCGATCAGCTTCATTTTTTCGGCGGGGTGCCCGTAATAATTGGCAGCCATCAGCGCCAGCGCGATGCGGGAATTTTTTACCTGCACTACCGTAACACCGGCCGGAATCTTTTCAACCGGTGTTTCCACCACAAGGGCGGAAGCGCCGCGTTCCACCGCCTGCAGTGCAAGCGTATGGCTGTCCAGCTTTGCGCCGCGGATGCAGACAAAAACGCTGTGATCCACCATTTTCCGGGTATCATAAATAACGTCCGCAATTTCTTCTTCCGCTGCTTTGCCCTGCTGCAGAACTTCATATTCAAGACCGCACAGCAAATCCTTCAGTTTCATTGAGTGGTTCATTCCTTTCGGCGAAAAGCAGACTTCGTTGTCTGCTTCTTCAAATTGCAGAAAAATCCTGTTTCTATTATACCCGCCCCGATAAATTAATCAAGCAGTTCGTGAAGAATTGCGGTAATTGTCTGCGGATTTGCCTTTCCGCGCAGCGCGCGCATGGATTGTCCCATTAAAAACTGCAGGGCCTTTTCTTTGCCGGACTTGTATTCCGTAACGGATTTTTCATTCTGCGCAAGAACTTCTTCCACTGCTTTGCGGATGGCGGCATCGTCGTTGACGGCTTCCAGGCCATTTTCCCTGACATATTGTTCGGGATCCACTTTGTCGCTGAACATGGCGGCGAGCACCTTTTTGCCGACGGTGCGGTTGATGGAGCCTTTCTGCACCATTGTGATCAGCGACGCGAATCCGGCGGGAGAAAGATCCAGCTCTTCCGCATCCTTTCCGGAATTTTTCAGCAGCATCATCACATCGCCCATGATCCAGTTGGAAACCTCTTTCGGATTTCCGCAGAGAGCGACCGTCTGTTCAAACAGCTGCACCAGATATTTGCTTCCGGTCAGGATCGAAGCGTCGTATTCCGGCAATCCGTATTCTTTTACATAACGCTGCTTTTTCGGTTCGGGCAGCTCCGGCATCGTGCGCCTGATCTCGTCGATCATTTCGTCCGAGATCATCACCGGCGTCAGGTCGGGATCCGGGAAATATTTGTAGTCCTGTGCGTTTTCCTTGGAGCGCATGGCAAAGCTGGCGCCCTTGTTGTCGTCCCAGCGGCGCGTTTCCTGAATCACGCGCTTGCCCTCTTCCAGCAGTTCGATCTGGCGCTGGCTTTCTCCGGCGATGGCGCGCGCAATGGCCTTGAAGGAGTTGATGTTTTTCATTTCGGTGCGTGTTCCGAATTCCTTTTGCCCGACCGGGCGCACCGAAAGGTTGACGTCCGCGCGCAGGGAGCCTTCCTGCATCTTGCAGTCGGAAACTCCGACGAACTGCAGGATCGCTTTCAGCCGCTCCAGATAGGAGATGACTTCGTGCGCCGAGCGGAAGTCCGGCTGGCTGACGATCTCGATCAGCGGAACGCCGCAGCGGTTGTAATCGACGAGCGAGCATTCCTCCCACGGATCGTGCACCAGCTTGCCGGCGTCCTCTTCCATGTGGATCTCCTTGATGCCGATGATTTTTTTGCCGCCGTCCTCGGTTTCCACCTCAATGCCGCCGTCGTGGCAGATCGGCAGATACAGCTGAGAGATCTGGTACGCCTTGGGCAGATCGGGATAAAAGTAATTTTTTCGGTCGAACTTGCAGCGCTGTGTAATGCTGCAGCCGGTGGCCAGCCCGGCGCGGACGGAATATTCCACCACCTTGCGGTTCAGAACCGGCAGCGCGCCGGGCTGCCCGGTGCAGACCTCGCAGCAGTGCGTATTCGGATCTCCGCCGAATTCGGTCGTGCAGGAACAGAAAATTTTCGTTTTGGTGGCAAGCTCCACATGAACTTCCAACCCAAGCACCATTTCGTAATTCATTGTGCGTCACCGCCTTTCAGAAATGCGGAGGGACGGCGCCGGTGAAAATCGGTCTCCCTCTGGTAGGCGCACGCCGCCGTCAGGAGAACTTCTTCGCCGAACGGCCGGCCGATCAGCTGCATCCCGACCGGAAGCCCCTTGGCGTCAAAGCCGCAGGGAGCGGTCAGCGCGGGCAGACCGACAATGTTGATCATCGCGGTGTAAATATCTCCGAGATAAAGCTTCAACGGATCGCCGGTGTTTTCGCCGATTTTGTAAGCGGTGGTCGGCGCGGTCGGCGCAAGGATCATGTCGTACTTTTCAAAAGCACGGTCAAAGGCCTGCTTGATCAATGCGCGGACCTTGAGCGCTTTGAGATAATACGCATCGTAATAGCCGGAGCTGAGCACGAAGCAGCCGAGCAGAATGCGGCGTTTGACCTCCATCCCGAACCCTTCGCTGCGGGTTTTTGTATAAAGCTCAGCCAGATCGGCGTAATCCTTGGCGCGGTAGCCGTATTTGACGCCGTCGTAGCGGGCAAGATTGGAGCTTGCTTCGGCGGTGGCGAGAATGTAGTAGGTGGGAACGGCATATTTGACGATCGGCATCTCAAACTCTTCCAGTTCGGCGCCCATGGCGCGGAACTGTTCAGCCGCCTTCAGGATGGTGTCGCGAACCTCGCTGTCAAGCCCTTCACCGTAAAAGTTTTTCGGGATCCCGATCTTCATTCCTTTTACGCTGCCGTTCTGCACGGCAGAAAGACCGGGTGCGGCGGTCGGAACGGAGGTGGAATCACGTCTGTCGTGCTTCATGATCTCCGCAAGAACGGCAGCGCAGTCGGCGGCGTCTCTGCCGATCGGGCCGATCTGGTCGAGCGAGGAGGCAAACGCGACCAGCCCGTAACGCGAAACAGAGCCATAGGTCGGCTTGATCCCCGTCACGCCGCAGAAAGCGGCGGGCTGGCGGATCGAACCGCCCGTATCGGAACCGAGCGTATAAAAGGCTTCTCCGGCGGCGACGGCGGCCGCAGAACCGCCCGAGGAACCGCCCGGAACACGGGAAGGATCCCAGGGATTGCGGGTCGCGCCGAAATAAGACGTTTCGGTCGTGCTGCCCATGGCGAACTCATCCAGATTCGTTTTGCCGAGCATCACGGCGCCGGCGTTTTCCAGCAGATGCCACGCATTCGCGCTGTAGGTCGGCACAAAGTTTTCCAGCATTCTGGAACTGCAGGTGGTGGCGACGCCCTTGGTGCAGATATTGTCTTTCACCGCCATCGGCACGCCGGCCAGCGGAGAAGAAAGCTCTCCGGCGTCAATTTTTTTCTGGATTTCGTCGGCGCGGGTAAGCGCCGCTTCTTCATTGAAGGAAACAAAGCTGTGAACGGCCGGTTCGGCGGCACGGATCCGGCTGATGGAAGCAGCTGCCGCTTCCCGCACGCCGATCTCACCGCTTTTAATTTTCTGCCCCAGCTGCAGGGCAGTCAGATCCAAAAGCTCCATTCTGGTACCATCCTCTCTGCAGTAGCTTATTCAAAGGTGCGCGGAACCATATAGCTGCCGTCCTTTTTGCGTTCGCTGTTGCTCAGCAGCAGATCGCGATCGGCAGAAGGCTGCACTTCATCTTCACGAAAAACATTTTCATTGCCGAACGCATGGGACATCGGCTCAACGCCGTTGGTATCCAGTTCGTTCAGCGTATCCATATAGGCCAGAATTTTCTGAAGGTCGTTTTTGGTCTGCACTTTTTCGCCGTCGTCCAGACGGATCTTTCCCAATTCCTCCAGATAACCGACAAGCTCGTCTGTGATCATCATAAAGCAAAAAACCTGCCTTTCTTTTCTGTTGTTTCAGCCGCAGGGCTTCCGGTCAGGGTTCCAACCGGTTCATATCGCGCGGGAAGAGGGAATCCAGCCGCACGTTGTTGTCGCCGATCAGCTTCATGCAGAGCCGTTCCAGGCCGATGCCAAGTCCGCCGTGCGGCGGCATTCCGTGTTTGTGTACCATCAGGTAAGAGCCGAATTCGTTCGGATCAAGACCCTTGCGGATCATTTTTTCCACCTGCTGCTGATAGTCGTGGATGCGCTGTCCGCCGGTGGTGACCTCCATTCCGCGGAAAAGCAGGTCAAAGCTGAGGGTGTATTTCGGGTCTTCCGGATCATCCATGGCGTAAAACGGACGTTTTTTGCTCGGATAATGCGTGATAAAGACAAAATCGCTGTCGTATTTTTCTTTGAAATAGCGGCCGATCAGGATCTCTTCTTCCGGTTCCAGGTCAAACGGATCCTTGATTTTGTGACCGTATTCCGCGGCGATCAGCTCTTTTGCCTCCCGGAAGCGGACGGTCGGGATGCGGTCAACGTCCGGCAGTTCGATCTTCAGGTACTCCAGCTGGCTGGCGTATTCGGTCTTCAGCAGGCGGAAGACATACTGCAGCATCGCAGTTTCCATGTCCATCAGTTCCGTAAAGCTCTGAATGTAGCCCATTTCAAAATCGAGGCTGACGTATTCGTTCAGATGGCGCGTCGTGTTGTGTTTTTCGGCGCGGAAAACCGGCCCGGCTTCAAACACGCGGTTATAAACGGCGACCATCATCTGCTTGTAAAACTGCGGGCTTTGTGCCAGAAAGGCCTTGCGGCCGAAATAATCCATTTTGAACACGTTCGCACCGCCTTCGGCCGATGCTGCGCCGATTTTCGGCGTATGGATCTCCGTAAAATCCTGAGAATGCAGAAAATCGCGGAATCCGCGGACGATTCCTTCCTGAATCTTAAAACGGGCGCGGCGGCCGCTGTTGCGCAGCACGAGCGGGCGTGCGGCCAGTTCGGTCTCCATGGAAAGATTCAGCTTGTATTTGCTTACCGGGAAACCGAGCGCTTCCGCCGGGGAAGAAAGGATCTCCGCGCCGGTCAGCAGCAGCTCAAAGCCGTGCGGTGCGCGCTCCTCCGGATGCAGGACGCCGGAAAACCGCGCACAGCTTTCCTCCCGCAGCAAATTGATATCAAAATTCGCCTTCGAATTTTCGTAAACGCACTGGATGACCTCACAATTGAGACGAACCAGAATGAACGAAAAGTCGCCCATGTCGCGGATGACGTGAACAGCGCCGCTCACGGTCACCGCGGACTGATTTTCTGCCAGCGCCCGAAGATCCCCGACGCTGAGCTGCCGCTGAATTTTGTCTGCTGCTGCATACTGCATGGTTTTGTTTCCCCCCTGAATTTTCCGCTGCCTCAAAAAATGCAAAAGGAGTCCATACCTTTTCAGGTATGACTCCTTTGTCATCAAAAAAGGCGGCGGATGTTTTGGAACGTTAATTCGCTAAAATATTTTAAAAATTATATCATCCGCAAAGTGCAGCGTCAAGAGTTTTTCTGTAAAAAACAGGGCAAAAATGCAAATTGACCGTATTTTTTTCAGGCCAAAAGAATTTTCAGCTGAGCGATCCTGCGGCGATCCTCTGCAATTTGCGCATCGTCCCCGGTTTTAGAACAGGCATCCATCCGCTGCCGGTAGATGGAAATGCAAAGCAGAGCGGCAGCCTTGTCTTTTCCGTCCAGAAAAGGTTCCAGCCGGCGGATGCCGTCGCTGCAGTCGCGGATCGCCTCTGCATATTTCTCCAACCGGCCGTAAAGCTGGGCGCGCAGCAGAAAGGCTTCCGCCAGCTTTGCCGCGCAATGCGGGCCGGTCAGCTTCGGCGCGCTCAGAACGGCGATGCATTCCGAACGGTCGGCAAGGGCGTGCTCCGTGTCGTTGTCGGCCTCGTGGGCCTGTGCGCGGTCGGCGTACAGCTGAGCGAGCGCATAAGGGTCGCCGTCCGTCCGCTTTGTAATGGCCGCGGCGTTCGTAAAGCTTGCTGCGGCCTTTCGCGGTTCATTCAGCGCAAACAGAGCATGCCCGCGTTCCCGGTAAAGATCCCGCAGGGCCGGCACATATTTTTCCCCCGCACCGGAAGCGAGCACCACCGCATCGCTGAAATCGCGGAGTGCGGCGTCGCCGTCGCCGCGGAGTATCCATGCGCGGCCGCGCAGCAGCAGCGTGAGCGCCAGTTCCCCGCAGGCGGCGTCTCCCAACAGACGGAGCAGCTCTGCCGAACGGTTCAGGTCATCCATCATCGGCAGGTAAAGCTTGTGCTGTTTTTCAATTTCCCCGCGCCGCCGCAGCAGGGATGCCAGAAAGACCGTGCGCTCTTCCGAAGCTTCTGCCCGTTCGGCATAGGTGATGGCCTTGCCGAAGCCCTCCAGCGCGGCGCGGAACCGATCCGCCTTCAGCAGCAATTCGGCGCGCTGCTGGTGCAGCCGGGCGAACAGCAGCGGGCCTGCGCCGGAGCCTTTGGAAACCTTCAGCAGCTCGTCCATGTCGTGCACCGCGGCCGTAAAGTTTTCCGTCCGGCGGTGAAGAATGCAAAGCTGCGTCAGGCCCTCGGCCATCCCGGCGGTGTTCTGCGTCCGTCTGGCGGCGTCGATCTCCGCTTTCCAGACCTCTTCGGCTTCTGCATTGCTGAGTTTTCCGGTTTCCAGCGCTTTTCCCACCGCAATGCGGACGGATGAAAGCGTTTCGGAGCCGAAAACGGCCTGCTGCTGTTCCGGCGTGCCGCTGCGCAGCATCGCGGGGAAAAACAGGGTGAAAACAAGCGCCGTGCCGCCCTTCGGCAGCCGCAGCCGCAGCTCGCCGCACGCCGCATCCCAAAGGCGGCCGGCCATGGCCTGAAGCGATTCCGGAAATTCCTGCGCAAGAATATAGTACAGCCGTTCGCTGGCCGGTTCCAGCATCAGAACGCCGTCCTGCAGAAAAGCCGTGACCAATCCCCGGCGGCGGCAAAGCAGCGCGAGATATTTCGGTTCGATCCCGGAAAGCCCGGGCAGATATTCCGGACGGACAGGCGATCCGCACACCAGCAGCGCGGCCAGCATGGTGACGACCCGGACAAAATCCATTTCACCGAGCTGACTGCGCAGCTCGCGGAAATAAACGGCGGCCAGATCGTCTACCTGTGAAATTTCCTGCAGAAAAGCCGCGTTTTTCCGGTTCTGCAGCATTTCGTTGAGAAGTGTGCAGCCGTACCAGTCGCCGCGCGTCAGCGTCATCGCGTGTTCCACGAGCATATCGCCGTCCGTCAGCCGGTGCTTGAAATTCAGATGGAGCATATCGCGCGAAATGCTGCGCTTCATTAAAAGCGTGTTCGAGAATTCGTCGCGGGTCAGAACCCAGGAAGCGGCCGGCGTGATTTTTTGAAACCGGCGTTCAAATGCTTCCTTCTGCCGCGCTCCGCGGTCGAAGGAAAGCAGAAAAAAGATCCCCTCCGGCAGCGTTCCGGCGGCCGGCAAGAGAGAAAAAAGCTCCGGCGGCGCGTCGTGCAGATGATCGATCAGAATCAGGATCCTGCGCTGCGGATTCCGGCTGTGCAGCGCTTCCAGCAGGGTGGCGCAAAGCACCGAAACATCGCGGGATTCCGCCTGATATCGCGGCAGAAAGGAGTGTACCGCCTGCAGGATCGTGTTGAAAAAATCGCGGCAGCAGCAGTAAAGGGGACGTCTGGCGTCAAAATAGATCAGGAACAGGTCGATCAGACAGTCGATCTCGCCGCGGGAAGCCGCGCGCAGCAGACGGGATTTTTCCATTCCCGGATCGGACTCCAGAAACAGATATCCGCCGGAAAGCGCTTTCCGGCCAAGCGTCTGCCGGGCGATCCATTTTGCAAGATAGC
>JAQXJH010000034.1 GCA_029008595.1 Bacillota bacterium | reverse complement strand
CCGTCACGGACGGAGAAACCGATCTGGCGGTCACGCTGTTCAATAATCCCTTTGCTGCACAGGCGCTGCAGCAGGGAAAAACCTTCCTCTTCCGCGGCAGAGCCGAAGGCACCCTGACGCACCGCACCATGAGTTCGCCGGTCTTTCTGCCGGAGGATCAGGCAGAGGAGATCCGCGCCGTCTATCCGCAGACAGAAGGTCTTTCGCAGCGGATGATCGCTTCTGCAGTCCGGCAGGCGCTCAGTCTGCTGCCGGAATCGGTACGCGATCCTCTGCCGCAGCCGCTGCGCGAACAATATGACCTTTGTCCGCTGCGGAACGCGATCGTTCAGATCCATCAGCCGTCCTCGCCGGAGCTGCTGCAGCAGGCGCGCAGGCGGCTCGCCTTTGAAGAATTGCTGGAGCTGCAGCTGGGGCTTTTTGCGGCAAAAAGCGGCGTGCGCGGCAGTGCAGGCTTTACGGTTCTGCAGGACTGCAGCGAAGAATTTTTTGCGCTGCTGCCGTTTGAGCCGACCGGCGCCCAGCGCCGTGCCGTCCGCGAGGCAATGGAGGATCTGCGCAGCGGGCGTCCGATGAACCGGCTGATCCAGGGCGATGTCGGGTCCGGAAAAACGGCGGTAGCTGCCGCTCTTTGCTATACGGTGGCGAAAAACGGAGGGCAATGCGCGCTGATGGCGCCGACCGAGATTCTGGCCGCGCAGCACTTCCGAACGCTGTCCGCTCTGCTGGAACCGGCAGGGGTCTCCTGTGCGCTGCTGACCGGATCGCTTTCCGCAGAGGAAAAACGGCGCTGCTGCAGCGGGCTGGAATCCGGCAGCACAGCGGTCGCCGTCGGTACGCACGCGCTGCTTTCCGGCCCGGTGCATTTTCAGAGGCTCGGCCTTGTCGTTACCGATGAACAGCATCGGTTCGGCGTGGCGCAGCGGGCTGCGCTGGCGCAGAAAGGCGATCACCCGCACCTTCTGGTGATGTCCGCAACGCCGATCCCGCGCACGCTGGCACTGATGATCTACGGAGATCTGGATGTTTCCGTTCTGGATGAGCTTCCCCCCGGGCGCCGGAAAATCGATACCTTTCTGATCGGCGGAGAGAAACGGGAGCGCGCCTTTGCGTTTCTGCGCAGCCACCTGCAGCAGGGCGAACAGGCCTATGTAGTCTGCCCGCTGGTGGAAGAAAGCGAACTTTCTCCGACGCTGAAGGCCGCGCAGGAATATTGCGCAGAGCTTTCCGCCGGAATGCTGCAGGGCTGCCGCGTAGGGCTGCTGCACGGACGGCTGAAGCCGCAGGAAAAGGATGATGTGATGCGCCGTTTTGCAGCGGGCGAACTGCAGGTGATTGTTTCCACCACCGTGATCGAGGTCGGGGTCGATGTGCCGAACGCAACGGTGCTTATCGTTGAGAATGCGGAGCGGTTCGGGCTGTCGCAGCTGCATCAGCTGCGCGGACGCGTTGGCCGCGGTTCCAAAAAATCCTGCTGTATTCTGATCTCCGACGCAAAAAATGAGGAAACGCTGGAGCGCCTGCATGTGATGACGCAGACGGGAAACGGTTTCCGTATCGCCGAAGAGGATCTTCGCCTGCGCGGCCCCGGTGATTTTTTCGGCGCCCGCCAGCATGGTCTGCCGGCGTTGAGCGTGGCCGATCTGCAGGCAGACCTGCAGCTGCTTCATCAGGCGCAGCAGGCCGCGCAGGCGATCATGAAGCGTGATCCGGAGCTTGCTTTGCCGGAACACCGCCTTCTGTATGCGCAGGTTCGCAGGATGTTTGAAAAACAGGGAACCGTCCTGAACTGACCGCGCAGAGATCCTGCAAATGGGATCTGAAAATTTCCCAAACGGCTCCGCAGCCTGTTCCGGAAGAAAAGGAGCATTGAAAAGCAGCCGGTTTTGCGGTACAATACAATCATGAAACATTCCGGCCGCACGCAGGAGCGCAGGGCGGTTGAAAGGATGATCGGAAGATGGGGGAAGAGAACGGGCGTGCGAAACAGTTTTCGCAGCGCTGCGAGCAGCTGCGGCAAAGCGTGCAGAAGCTGGAAGAGTCCCTTTCGGTCTCCGGGGTTTCGCCGCTGCCGAAGCTGGATTATGACCGTCTGGTGCTGCCTGCCGGGAATGCAGGGCAGCTACGGAAAGAAGATGCAAGGAAACAGCGGCAGATCAGTCTGGCGTCGGCAGGCGCGCAGGCCTTTCTGAATCAGCTGCGCCCTCAGTATGCGGAACGGCTGGAGCTGAAGCGCCGCGAGCAGGCCAGAAGAAACGCCGTTGCACTTTTGAAGGAGCAGCAGCGCAGGCAGGAGGAGGAAGAGCTTCTCAGGCAGCGCAGCGCCGCTGAGGAGGCGGCGCGGGCAGAGGCGGCAGAACGTGCTGCCCGGGAACGGGCCGAAGCCGAAGCGCGGAAAAAAGAAGAGGAAAAAAAGCGGGCAGACATGCGTCTGCAGAGCTTTTATGCGGAACTGGATGCTGCTGCGCGGCCGTTGGAACGGGTGCAGGTGCAGCCGGAAGGATAAGAACTGCCGAAATGACCGGCAGCAGGAGAAGAAAGGGCGAAAATTTGTTATGGAACGCAGAAAATTTGATGTTGCCAATGCGGCAGAAGAAGCAAAAACACTGAAAGCGGGCGAAATGATCCTGCTTTCCGGCACGGTTTACACTGCGCGCGATGCGGCTCACAAGCGCATGATGGCGCTGCTGGACGAAGGAAAGGAGCTTCCTTTCCCCATCCGGGGAGCGGCGGTGTATTATGCCGGCCCAACCCCTGCGCCGGAAGGAATGCCGATCGGCTCCTGCGGCCCGACGACCTCCGGCAGAATGGATCCCTTTGCGCCGCATCTGCTCGATCTCGGACTGAGCGTGATGATCGGGAAAGGCAACCGTTCCCAAGCGGTCATCGACGCCATGAAGCGCAACGGGGCAGTCTATCTCTGCGCGATCGGCGGAGCGGGCGCGCTGGCGGCAAAGGCGGTCAAAAGCTGCGAAGTCATCGCGTTTGAAGACCTGGGCTGCGAGTCGGTGAAACGGCTGCAGGTGGAAAACTTCCCGCTGATCGTGGCGATCGATGCACAGGGGAATTCTATTTTTGCCTCCTGAGCGCGATCCGGCGCGGCTGCAGGATCTGTGGAAAGGTGGTCTGTACGGTGACAGTCTCTGTGCCGGATTTTGTACAGTCGGTGCTCGGCAGGCTGCAGAAAAGCGGTTTTGAAGCCTGGGTCGTCGGCGGCTGTGTGCGCGACAGTCTGCTTGGCCGCGTTCCGCAGGATTGGGATGTAACGACTTCGGCCGTTCCCGAAGAGATCAAGCACTGCTTTGCGGGGTACCGTGTGATCGAAACGGGAATTGCTCACGGAACGGTGACCGTCATTTCCGGCGGAAAACCGGTGGAGGTGACCGCCTACCGTGTGGACGGAACGTATTCCGACAGCCGCCATCCCGATTTTGTGACGTTTACGCGCAGCCTGCACGAGGATCTTGCGCGCCGGGATTTTACCGTCAATGCCATGGCGTTCTGCGAATCGGAAGGGCTTCGGGATGATTTCGGCGGCCGGGAGGATCTTGCCAGACAGGTGATCCGCTGTGTCGGCAGCCCGAAGCGCCGCTTTGATGAGGATGCGCTGCGGATCCTGCGCGCGCTGCGTTTTGCTTCGGTGCTGAACTTTTCGGTGGAAAGCAAAACGGCGGAGGCTGTCCGGGCGTGTGCCGGGCAGCTGCACAGCGTTGCTGCGGAGCGTATTTTTTCGGAATGGAACAAGCTGCTCTGCGGAAAAGGCGCGGAAGCGGTATTGTGTGAATTCCCGACGGTTCCGGCCGTGTTTTTTGAGGAACTGCGCCCTCTGCTGGAGGATCCGGCCGCGCGGCGGCAAACAGCGGAGTGCGTCTGCCGTGCGCCGACAGAAAAATCCCTGCGGACCGCTCTGCTGTTCCGCGCGCTCCGGGGATATGACGCGGAGGAGCAGGCGGCGCTTGCGCAGAATGCGCTGCGAAGGCTTCATGCGGAACATAAAATGATCGTCCGGGTGGGCGCTCTGATCCGGACCGAATTGCCGGAGTCGGTTTCGCTGCCGGTGATCCGCCGCCTGCTCGGCCGGAATGGGGAAGAACTGTTTTCGGCTCAGCTTGCGCTGCTGCGGGCGGAAGGACGAACGGATACCGCAGCCGCCGAACGGCTGAAAACAGAAATTCTGGCACGGGAGGATTGCATCAGCCTGCCGCAGCTTGCGCTGAAGGGGAACGATCTTCCCGGAGCGGGAAAGAGGACGGGAATGCTGCTGAATGCCGCGCTGAGCGCTGTGATGGACGGCCTTGTGCCTAACAGAAAAGCGGATTTGCTGCAGTATCTGGCACAGCTGCAGTCGGATGAAACAGAGCAATAAGTGGCACGATAAAACGTTAAAATGGCAAGACGTGCGTTTCCGGCTGTGATATGATACGTGTAGCCGGAGAATTTATTTTTCCCAATTTGAAGAAATAAGGAATGTGGAGAACTGTGAAAAATCTTGTAGTAATCGGATACGGCGGAATGGGCGGCTGGCACACGCAGCATGCAAAAAACAGCGATGCGGTTCATCTTGCCGGGATCTGGGATATTGATGAAGAAAAGCGGAAGCTTGCCGAAAGCCGCGGGATTCACGCGTATTCCTCGCTGGAGCAGGTGCTGGCAGATCCGCAGGTGGATCTTGTAACGATCGCCGTGCCGAACGACGTACACAGAGAGCTGGCAGTGGCGGCGCTGCAGGCCGGCAAACATGTGATCTCGGAAAAGCCGGTCACGCTTTCCTGTGAGGATCTTTCTGCAATGTTTGCGGCGTCGGACGCGAGCGGCCGGCTTTTTACCGTGCATCAGAACCGCCGGTGGGACGTTGATTACCTTGCGATGAAGCAGATCTGCGACAGCGGCGAGCTGGGAGAGGTTTTCCGCATTGAATCGCGGATCCATGGCTCCCGGGGGATCCCGAGCGATTGGCGGCGCGAAAAGGAACACGGCGGCGGAATGCTGTACGACTGGGGCGTTCATCTGATCGACCAGATGCTGCTGCTGATCCCGGATGAGATCACGCGTGTTTCCTGTGAATTTACCCACATCACCGAGCCGCTTGTGGACGACGGCTTCCGGCTGGAAATCACCTTTGCAGGCGGAAAGACCGGATATGTGGAGGTTGGAACGTATAATTTCATCGAATTGCCGCGGTTTTATCTGCAGGCAAAAAAAGGCAGCGCCCGCATTCACGACTGGCGGGAGCCGTGTGAGGCGGTACGCTGCAAATATTGGCATGAAAACGATGTTCTTCCGGTGCAGACGGCGGCCGGCCTGACCAAAACGATGGCGCCGCGCGATTCCGTTACGGTGGACCGCTATCAGCTGCCGATCCCGCATTCCGATGTGCACGATTTTTACCGCAACTTCTGCCGCGCAATCGACGGCAAAGAGCAGCAGCTCGTTACGCACCCGCAGATGATGCGCGTCATGCGCGTGATCGAAGCGGCGTTTGCTTCCGACGCGCAGGGTCAGGCGATCGCGGTTTCCATCTGATCCGGCGAATTTTCCGCCGTTCTCTCAGTGCGATTCCCGCCGCCGTTTATAGACCGACGGCGTGCAGTTGTAATTCTTTTTGAAGGCGCGGTAAAAGGTGCGCAGGCTCTCAAAACCGGAGCGCAGGGCGATCTCCGTCATGGAAAGCTCCGTTTCGGTCAGAAGCCCCGAAGCGCACCGCGCCCGCAGGGAGTTGACGTAATCGGTCAGCGTGCAGCCGAAATACGAATTGAACAGATGGGAAAAGCTGTATTTGCTGTAGCCGAATGTGGTAGAGATCGTTTCCAGCGAAAGCGGCTGCGTGTAATGCTCTTCAATATACGCAAGGATATCCTTGAAAAAGTAATCGGTTTTGTCGTTGCCTGTATCGGTCAGGCCGACGCGCTCCATCAGCAGACCGATCACAACATAAGCGTAGCCTTTGCTGACGCAGCTGTCGAGCGGCCCGTTTTTTTTCATGCGGATGAGCATCCGCATGCAGTGCAGAATTTCTTTGCAGACGGCAGGATCGCTGACAACGGTCTGCCGGAAAATCTTTCCGCTCATTCTTCCGCTGGCAGCGCCGATCAGCTCGGGCGGAATGATCATGACGATGGTTTTGTTGCGCTGTTTGGGTTCCGCCGGAGTGGCGTGGGTGCAGTAGCTGGAATAAATGACAAGCTCATCTTTCCTGGCGGTCACCGTTTTGCCGTTGATGATGGTTCTGAATTCGCCGTCCAGCACATAAGTCAGTTCAATGCTGCTGTGAAAATGGGGATTGCAGGTGTTGTGCAGGGTCGGCCAAATCGCAAGACTTGTCATATTGTCGCGCTGTACTTCGTATGAACCGTTCAAAATGATCACGTCCTTGTTTCAGATCTGGCAAAAAAATATTACCAAAGCTGATCGTCTGCTTCTTTTCATTATAGCGGATAAATTTAAAAATGCAATTAAAAAGCGCATGAAATTCATTTTTCTTCTGCGGAAGGGGTAAAAGCGAAAAAAGCGAAGGAAAATGAAACGCGATGCTTAAAAACGGAAAGCGCCGGAATTTTCCGCTGCTTTTCGAATCAATCATAAAAAACAAAGGAGTGTTTGTATGAAGCTGGGTGTTTTAACGGTGATCCTCGGTGATCTTTCGCTGGAGGATACTCTCAGGTATCTCAAAGGGCTTGGCGTGCAGGCTGTGGAGATCGGCTGCGGCGGTTCTCCCGGAACGGCTCACTGCGACGCGGTGAAATTTATGAAGGAGCCTGCCCTGATCTCCAAATTTACCGATACCATCAAAAAATACGACATGCAGATTTCCTGCCTCTCGGTTCACGGCAACGCCGTTCATCCGAACCCGGATATTGCAAAATGGGATCACGAACAGTTTGAGGCGGCAGTGCTTCTGGCAGAAAAGATCGGTGTCGACCGTGTAACGACGTTTTCCGGCTGCCCGGGCGACCACGAAGGCGCAAAATACCCCAACTGGGTCACCTGCACCTGGCCGACCGATTATCAGGAGATCCTGAAGTGGCAGTGGGAAGAAAAACTGATCCCCTATTGGCAGAAGGAAGCAAAGTTCGCCGCCGATCACGGCGTCAAGGTCTGCTTTGAAATGCACCCCGGATTCTGCGTCTACAATCCGGCGACCATGCTCAAAATCCGCAAATATGCGGGAGACAATATCGGCGCCAATTTTGACCCGTCTCACCTGTTCTGGCAGGGGATCGATCCTGTGGCGGCCATCCGTGAACTGAAGGGCGCAATCTTCCACTTCCATGCCAAAGATACCTATATCGATCCGTATAAAACGGCGGTCAACGGTGTGCTGGATACCACCCGTTTTGATCAGATGGAAGACCGCAACTGGCTGTTCCGCACCGTCGGCTACGGTCACGGCGAAGAAACATGGCGCGCCATCTGCAGCGAGCTGCGCAGCACCGGGTATGATTATGTGATGTCCATCGAGCATGAGGACGGCCTGATGACGCCGAAGGAAGGGCTGGAGAAGGTGATCGAATTCCTGAAGCGCGTAATGATTTTTGAAGAGCAGAACGGAAATATGTATTGGGCATAACCGCGAAAAAAAACAGACAAAGCCGGGGTTCCGGGAGTTTTTCCCGTGACCCCGGCTTTTTTGTTCCGGACGATTGAAACGGATTGCAAAAGCAGTATGAATATGGTACTCTTATGCTGAAAGGATTCCTGCAGAAGCCTGTCTGCCGGAAAGATTTTTTCAGAAAAGCAGGAATGAAAGGAGCACAGCAAGATGAAAACAAGGCGAATCGTGGTTTTTCTGTTTATTTTGGCGCTGTTATTTTCCGGTTGCTCGGCATCGGTTTCCAAATCGGAAAACCAGTATGCGGTAGGGACGTCAAAGGGCGAAACGTCGCTTGCCGACAGCCAGGTCAGCGACGACAGCAGCTCAGGACGCAAAATCATCATCACCGCCGAGTTTCAGGTGGAAACCTCTGATTTCAGCAATGCGGTGCAGGCCCTGCTGGATGCCGTAACGCGGGGCGGAGGGTATGTGGAATCCATGCAGCAATCCGGCGGCGCCGATGCCGACGGTTCCGGAACCTATGTTTTGCGGATCCCTGCTGCGGAAATTGATTCGTTTGCCAACGAGATCGATAAAATCGGTACGGTGATCCGGCGCACGCAGGATAGTCAGGATATTACCGATGCATATTACGATGTGGAAGCACGCCTGCAGGCAAAGAAGATCCAGCACAGCCGCATTCTTGCTCTGATGGAAAAAGCGGAGTCCCTTTCCGATCTGCTGCAGCTGGAACAGGAACTTGCAGAGATACAGGCAGAAATTGACGGGTTGACGGGCAAACAGCAGCAGTACGACAAACAGGTGGATTATGCAACCGTTACGGTGCGTCTGTGGCAGGCTGCGGTTGCCCAGAATGAAAACGAGACATTCGGTTCACAGGCCGCAAAGGCTTTGCGGGATTCCTTTGCAGTCGCGCTGACCATCGTCAAGGGGATCGGCCTTGCCATCATCTGGCTTCTGCCTTACCTGATCGCGGCAGCGGTCGTGATTTTTATCATTCTGTTTGCGACCCGGAAGAAGCGCCGTGCCCGCAAAGCGGCCAAAGCATCGGCGCAGCGGCCCGTTCCGCAGCAGCCGGTACCGCCGCCGCAGCAGGAACCGGAAAATCCCTATCGCCCGCAGTGATGCTTCTGAGCTGCTTTACAGATTTTCCGGATTTTCTTTAACACGAAGATCCCATAATGAGCGTAAGATGAAACAGCCGATACATATTTTATATTTATCGCTGTCGGAGGCGGATCCGGTCGTTAAAAAGTTTTCCAGAACTTCGGTTTCGATGCGGCAGATTTTTGCGCAGATACAATTTGTTAAGCACAAATCTGCTTTCAGACCGCTTAAGATAGCCTGAACTCTTTCATCAGGTGAACAGGCAGCAGCATTCAAAAGAGCAGTTTGCATATCAATGGATGCACGTGCTGTTCCGGAAAGTTTTTTCAGATTGTCAATTGACAGCGACTCGGATGGCGTTCCGAGGAGAACAGCCAATTCATCTATTGATAAATTGAAAAATTGACGGATTTTTTCCTGATCCCGTTGCAGAGTATCATTTGTTGTTGGCTCAAAAGAAATAGAGGTACAATCCATTTTATTTCTGTCAGACATTGACAACTTCCTTTCGAAGAAAATATTGATATCCAATAAGTTTATTGTACAATAATTGAAAGAAAGTGGGAAGCAAATTAAAATTTTTTTAGCTTGATATCTCATGATTCTTATAAGATCGAAGCAGGAACGACCGGATACGCTTTCCGAAACAAAAAAACCCCGTTTAGCAGGGCTTCATAAAACAGTTAATCCGACCTATGGCTGCAATCATAGGTCGAATTTTCATGTTATGCGTTGAGGTTGGGTATCCAAGGCTCCCTCTGATGAGGGCGTTCCGAACAAAACTGTTTTGGATACCGAATACGTCGCGATCCCCATGGCTCCCTCTGATGAGGGAGCTGTCAGCGAAGCTGACTGAGGGAGAGACGTCTGACGGTCAGGTCAATCGATTCGCAAACGCCGCTAAAATTGCGGTCAATCTCCAGATTGCAAATTCTCACTACCGTTAGATTTATAGACTCCAAGTCTTTTGTGCGCAGCTCATCATTGTAGTCTTTCATGTTCTCTCCCTCCGTCAAAAATCTTTGATTTTTGACACCTCCCTCGTCAGAGGGAGGCTTTGGCGCGGTGCAGAATTACACATTATGCACTACACCGAACGGTGTATAGAAGTGCTATCCAATCTGTTTGACCAACTGATTCTTTCGGAGCGTCTTTGCAAGAGGGATATTTTCTTTATTGTAGTTTTTCGTTTTCTCTCCCTCCGTCAAAAATCAAAGATTTTTGACACCTCCCTCGTCAGAGGGAGGCTTTGATGAGCGCAAAAAGTCATACCATAGTTTCCGTTCCCATCGGGTCATATTCTTTCGGAGCGTCTTTGCAAGAGGGATATTTTCTTTATTGTAGTTTTTCATTTTCTCTCCCTCCGTCAAAAATCAGAGATTTTTGACACCTCCCTCGTCTGAACTGAACCAATTTATGCAGACAGTACAAAAATACCCCTATGTAGGAAATATTTAATTCAAGCGGAGTGGCGTAGCGTTAGCGGCGCCACTCCTGTTTTTGTTTGGATGCGCTCATGGTTGTAAAAGTAGATATAATCG
>JAQXJH010000033.1 GCA_029008595.1 Bacillota bacterium | reverse complement strand
CTTTTCCCCCCAGAATGCTCTGTTTCATATCATTCCTCCGCATCGCCTGCCGAAACAGCAGGCCGCAAATGTTTTCTGACGGATATCCTCAATGCTTCCTCTCAAAGGTGCAGCATTCGCCGTCCAGAGAAAGGTGCTCCCGGTACGATTCAAAATCCTGCTTACAGACATCTTCCGAATGATAAATGCAGTGAACGCATTTCTCCTGAATCACTTTCCGAAGCCTTTCCTCATATTCCGCCTCCGTACAGAGATGGATCTCGCTTTCTGTCAGGCAGTGTATAAAAGACGGATTCCAATACTGGATCTCCGTTTTATCACCGGTAAAATAGGGAGCAATGCATCCTTCCTGCAGAAAGACCTCCAATTTTATAAACGAATGATAATTCCGGTTTAAAAAATCGACAAACTCATGAATACTATGAATGCCCTCGGGAAAACGGCAATAAAAAATATGATTCAGACAGACCGCCTGCATAGAATCCATAACTATCCTCCTGACTTTCCTGAAATGGGCCGGCGAAGACCCGAAGATGACGAATTTTTTTGCCGCGCAGAGCGGATAAAACGAAAAGGCACCTGCCAAAGCAAGTGCCTTTTGCTGGTGCGGATAACAGGAATTGAACCTGCATGAGTGTGACCTCACTAGAACCTGAATCTAGCGCGTCTGCCAGTTCCGCCATATCCGCATCTGTTCTGCAGTCATTTCCGACTGCTTGAACATTATAGCACGGCGAGATTCTTCTGTCAACACATAATTTAAAAAAATTTTTATCTGTCCGATAATTGACCGTGATTCTCTCAGTCGGCCGGCTGAGATTCCACAAAGTAAAAGGGATCTTCCAGCAGTTTCTGATGTCCCTTTTTCCATACGGCAGGAGCGGAAAGCAGCCAGGAATCCGCGCTGAGCACGTTTCCGTGGGAAGCTTCCGTTCCGGAAAGCAGCGGCACCACCCGGGAATAGCGCTGCTCGTAGCAGCGGACGCCGTTCTTTGAAAAGCTGTGGCGCAAGGCATGCTGGCAAAGTTTGCGGCCGTCGCCGTCATACAGCACATAATCCACTCGCTGTGTGCGGTCAAACAGATACGGCGGCTCGGCCGTTTCCTCCACACCGTGCATGGAAGTATTGTGATCCAGCGAACAGCCGAGCATCAGGATCTTGCCGCCGGTTTCCGGCAGTTTTGCAAACGGCGAATGCGGCCCGACCGGCGTATCGTCCAGTTCATGATCCGCTGCAAGCGCAGCCGCCTGCCTGCCCAACAGGCAGCAGGAATGCGTCGGATGCATGCTGCGGATCACGCCGGGAACCTGCGTCCGGAAAAATTCCGGCAGATACCCCACGCATGACGGCGTGCTCTTCAGATGGAACTCCGGCTGCTGCCGGGTAACCGATTCATACGAAAGCGCCGGAAGAATCAGCGTCCCCTCCGGGCCGAGCAGCTCCAGAAAGGCGGAAAAAAAGCCCTCTGCGCCGCCTTCCACCCCACCGAGCGAACGGTACGAGGAATGCATCAGCACCGTATCTCCTGCGGAAATACCGAGCGCGTGAAGATCCTGTTTCAGTTGTTCTTTTGAATGTGTGTTCATCATCATTCCTCCGTTTTCTGCTGTGCCGGATGCGGCTCGGATCGTTTGATGGCCGCCGCACGCTGCCGCTGTGTTTCTTCATATTTTTTCGGCGTAACGCCCTTTTGCTTTTTGAACACGCGGATGAAATAGCTCAGATCATTGAAGCCGCAGCTGTATGCGATTTCGGTCACCGAGAGCGCGGAATGCAGGAGCCGGTCGCCCGCCTGTTCGATCCGGTAATAATTGAGATATTCGACCGGGGAGCGATGCGTCAGCTCCTGAAAAAAGCGGCAGAAGTAACGGGGCGACATTTCCGCCTGGGCGGCGATCTGCTCCAGCGTTACCTGCTCGCTGAAATGCTCCTCCATAAACGCGAGCGCATGCTTCAGCTGCACCATTTTGCGGCGGGCGGAACGGTTTTTTTCCGGATTCCCGTCGTAACAGCCGCACCGCAGCAGGCTGCCGAACAAACGGTACAGTGCCGAAAGGATCAGCAGCCGCCCGGCTCCTTCCGGGTGTTCCATCGCGGAGAAAAGCTCGTCGAGCGCCGCTGCCGTTCCGAGCTCTTCAACCGGCAGCAGCGGGCGAAGCGTGATCTCGCCATCAAACAGCCGCTGCAGCACCGGTCCGGCAGCGCTGTTTTTCAGCAGAGTCTCCGCATCGAACACGATGCATTCATAACGGCAGTCCTGCGGAGTACCGCCGTGCAGCACACCGCTGCTGATCAGCACGGCGGAACCCGCCGGCAGCGAATATTCCCGTTCATCCAGCGAAAGAACGATGCTCCCGGAAAGCACACGCAGCAGCTCCATCTCGTGATGCCAGTGGTAAGGCATCTGATAGCGCGGATGGTTCTGATCCAGACGGTATACTTCGATTGGGAAATCCACTGTCCCCCGTTGGCAGAACTCATTGAATTCGGCATACATCTGCATGAAAATTCCCTTTCCGCAAAAAAGTGAATATTGTCATACTTTTTTCTGATTATAACACAAGAATTCTCTTAATTACAATAGTATAATGCAAATATACGAACTTTTTTATTAAAAAGTTATAAAATCAAGGAGGTAATCCAATGGCAAAAAACAGACTGATCGGTGATTATCCGGTGATCGGCATCCGCCCGACCATCGACGGCCGGCGCGGCGCAATGAAGATCCGCGAATCGCTGGAGGATCAGACGATGAATATGGCGAAGGCCGCCGCAAAGCTGTTCACGGAGAATCTTCGCTATTCCAACGGCGAGCCTGTCCGTGTGGTGATTGCCGACACCACCATCGGCCGCGTGGCGGAAGCCGCCGCCTGCGCCGACAAGTTCCGCAAGGAAGGCGTTTCCATCACGCTGACCGTTACGCCCTGCTGGTGCTACGGTTCCGAAACGATGGATATGGATCAGCACACCATCAAGGGCGTCTGGGGATTCAACGGCACCGAGCGCCCCGGCGCGGTTTATCTCGCCGCCGTGCTGGCTGCTCACGCTCAGAAGGGACTGCCTGCGTTCGGCATTTACGGCCACGACGTGAAAGCCGCCGACGACGCCGAAATCCCCGAAGACGTAAAGGAAAAGCTGCTCCGGTTCGGGCGCGCCGCCGTTGCCGCCGCCACGATGCGCGGAAAATCCTATCTGCAGATCGGTTCCATCACGATGGGCATCGCCGGATCCATTATCAACTCCGAATTTTTTGAGGAATATCTCGGCATCCGTGTGGAGTCCATTGACGAGGTGGAGATCATTCGCCGCATGACCGAAGGCATCTACGACGAGGCCGAATATCAGAAGGCGCTGGCATGGACAAAAGCGCACTGCCCCGAGGGCTTTGACAAGAACCCGGAGGGTGTCCGCAAGACCGACGCCGAAAAGGAAAAGGACTGGGAGTTCGTTGTCAAGATGATGTGCATCATCAAAGACCTTTTCAACGGAAACCCGAACCTGCCCAAGGGCTGCGAGGAAGAGGCCGTCGGCCACAACGCGATCGTCGGCGGGTTCCAGGGGCAGCGCCAGTGGACCGATTTTTACCCGAACGGCGACTTTGCCGAGGCGCTGATGAACACCACGTTTGACTGGAACGGCGCGCGGGAACCGTATATTCTCGCTACGGAAAACGACACGCTCAACGGCGTCTCGATGCTGTTCGGCAAGCTGCTGACCAACCGGGCGCAGATCTTCGCCGACGTTCGCACCTATTGGAGCCCCGAAGCCGTTAAGGAAGCCACCGGCTATGAGCTGGAAGGAAAAGCGAAGGAAGCGGGCGGCTTTATTCACCTGATCAACTCCGGTGCCGCCTGTCTGGACGCCTGCGGAGAGGCAAAGGACGAAAACGGAAACGCCGTCATGAAGCCGTTCTGGGAGATCACAGAAGCCGATCAGGAAGCCATTCTGAAGGCGACCACCTGGAATGCAGCCGACCGGGGATATTTCCGCGGAGGCGGATTCTCCTCCCGCTTTGTTACCCGCCACGAAATGCCCGCGACGATGATGCGCCTGAACATTGTCAAGGGGCTTGGCCCGGTGATGCAGATCGCCGAGGGATACACCATTGCGCTGCCGGAAGAGGTTTCCGACAAGCTCTGGAAGCGCACCGACTACACCTGGCCGTGCACCTGGTTTGCTCCGCGCACGACCGGCAAGGGTGCATTCGCAAGCGCGTATGATATGATGAACAACTGGGGCGCAAATCACGGCGCGATCAGCTACGGACATATCGGCGCCGATCTGATCACACTCTGCTCCATTCTGCGCATTCCGGTCTGCATGCACAACGTGCCGGAAGAAAAGATTTTCCGCCCGGCCTGCTGGAATGCGTTCGGTATGGATAAGGAAGGGCAGGATTTCCGCGCCTGCGCCGCTTACGGACCGCTCTTCCGCTGATTTTTCACGAACCTGCCCCTTGCTTCACCGGTACCTCCGGGCCGCAAGCGGCAGCGTTTTAAAGGAGCTGACAACCATGCTGAAAGGGATTCCGAAAATTCTTTCTCCCGAGCTGCTGAAGGTACTCTGCGAAATGGGGCATGGCGACCGGATCGTGCTTGCCGACGGCAATTTTCCGGCGGAATCGACCGGAAAAAATGCCATCGTGATCCGCTGCGACGGTCATGGGGTACCTGAGCTGCTCGACGCGATCCTGCAGGTTTTCCCGCTGGACAGTTATGTTCCGCATCCGGTCTCGCTGATGGAGGTCATGAAGGGAGATCCGGTGGAAACACCGATCTGGGGCACTTATGAAGCCATCGTCGCGGCACATGACAGCCGCGGCAAGGACGCCATCGGCCTGATCGAACGGTTTGCATTTTATGAGGAGGCCAGAAAAGCCTACGCGGTGATCGCAACGGGCGAATCGGCGCTTTATGCCAATGTCATGCTGCAAAAAGGCGTTGTAACGGAATAAGCATTCCGCAAACAGAAAAGACCGGGCAGTTCTCCTGAAACACGGAGAACTGCCCGGTTATTTTTCTGATTCCGGATCAACCGGCCGTTCTGTTTACCCCTGCTGCGTCCGGATCCATTCCGCCAGCGGTTCCAGCGCTTCTTCGCTGTAATGGTCGCAGCCGTTCACCATATCCTGCAGCATCCGGTCGTCTTCCGAACGCATATTGGTCATCTGCTGCGCTTTCAGCGTGCGGATCATGACCTTCATCGTCAGCTTCTGGAAGCCATGCAGCTTCGTCATATCAAAGCCGCCCGGCAGGCAGAATACCGGAACGCCCAACTGATGGTGCGAAACGATCGACGCTTCGCGCTCCGGCGTCGGTTCGCCCAGGCCGGTAGCGCCGACCGCGCGGATATCGAAATAGTCCTTCGCTTTGTCCAGCTTCATGACGGAACCGCCGCTGACCCACGAAAGAAAAACGATACTGCTGCCTTTGGGAACGCTGCTGCGCGATTCCGCAACAGAATAAAGCGGCAGGCCGGTTTTTTGCGCCAGCGCCTCTGCATAATGTTTGGTAAAGCCGGTGTTTGACTCATAAACAATCGCCTGGATCATCGATATCCTCTTTTCTGTGTTCCGGGTTGCCCGGTGAATGATTTTATTTTAGCACAGGCAGCCTTCCTGCGCAATGGCTGATGAAAGATTCTGCGGAAAAGGACGGACATTCTTCACAGCAGCGCACGTCCGGCCATCAGCAGGCAGCCGTCGGCAGCATCCTTCTCACTGTGCGTCAGCCGGATCCCTGGCAGCAGCGCCTTCAGCCGCTGCAGCAGCAGACGGGATTGCACCAGGTTTCCGCCGGAACAGACACAGACCCTGTTTTCGGCGGGGAGCTTTGCCGCCACCGCCTTTGCCATCCGCGCCAACTGGGCTGCAGCCCGGTCGAAGATTGCTTCTGCCGCCGGATCGCCCTCCTGCGCCGCCTGTTCACAAAGACGGGACAGCGCGGCGATCTCGCTTTTTCCGTTTCCCCGGCAGTACACCCAGTCGATCAATTCCGCAGGTTCCTGCAGCGAAAGCTCCCGGAAAATCAGTTCAGTCAGCAGGGTTTCGGGTCCTCTCCCGTCAAAGGCCTCCATCACGGCAGTCAGGCTGTCCCGGCCGATGGCGTAACCGCTGCCCTCGTCCCCGATCAGATGCCCCCATCCGCCGGCCCGGAACCGGGTTCCGTCACGATCCCGCCCCAGGCAGATGGAGCCTGTGCCGGAGATCAGCACCATGCCAACGCCGTCACCGGTACCGGCATACAGCACCGGCAGAGCATCATCCGTGACCGTCAGGGGAACGCCGGGCATCAGCCGGTGCAGAAAATCCTCCAGCATCGCTCCTACGGCGGGAGAACCTGCGCCGGCGGAACCAAGCACCAAAGACGCACAGTCCCCTCGGGAAAGGGCGGAATGCCGGAAGAAATCATCCATCAGGCTCCTGAGATTCTGCAGGATCGCTTCCGGCGACAGAGCGGTCGGATTGCTGGAGCCACCTCTTGCCTCGCCCAGCGGCCGCAGATTTTCGTCTGCCGCCCGCAGCAGCGTTTTGGTGCCGCCGCCGTCAATACCGATCAGAAAGCGCATCTCAGCAGCACCCTCCCAGCAGGGCAACGGCGCCGCGAACCAGACCGTCCGCCTTCTGCAATGCTTCGGCCGCCGCTTCGGGAGAACAGCCGGTCAACAGGATAACGATCGCGTTTTTTGCCGTACCGCCGGCCTGCAGCGCCTGTTCCGCCTCCGGACGTTCCGCGCCGGTGGCCTGCATGACGATACGCACCGAACGGTCGGCCAGCTTTTTGTTGCCGGGCACCAGATCCACCATCAGATTGTGAAACGTTTTGCCCAGACGCACCATGGACGCGGTGGAAAGCATGTTCAGAACCATCTTCTGCGCCGTACCGGCCTTCATTCGGGTGCTCCCCATGATTGCCTCCGGCCCTGTGACCGGCAGGATGGAGATATCGGCTTCTTCTGACAGAGCCGCAGGATCGGTATTGCAAAGGGCGATCGTAACGGCGCCGCGGCGCCTCGCCTCTTCCAGCGCACCGTACACATAGCGGGCGCTTCCGCTGGCCGTAATCCCCACCACCACGTCATGAAGGCCCACATGGCGGCTGGTCATCTCCTGCCGCCCCATTTCCGCGCTGTCTTCCGCTCCTTCCGAAGAATTCCGCAGGGCGCCGTCGCCGCCGGCGATGATCCCCACCACCAGACCGGGATCCGTATGGTAAGTGGGCGGGCACTCGGAAGCATCCAGCACACCCAGACGGCCGCTGGTGCCTGCCCCGATATAATACAGATGTCCGCCCTGCTTCAGTCCGTCCACAATGGCGTCCACCGCCCGGGCGATTTCAGGCAGACAACCGCCGACGGCTTGTGCTACCTTCTTGTCCTCTTCGTTGATCAGGCGGACGATTTCCTCCGCGCTGCAAAGGTCAATATCTGCCGTGGCCGGGTTGACCTGTTCCGTAGTCAGCTTATGATATTCCAGCATTTCTTTTTCCTTTCCAATTATTCCGACCAATCCGTACCGGTATTGCTTATTCGCCGTCCAGTACCGGCGGGACCTTCTGCAGAACAGCAGCCGAAAGATCTTGCAGCAGGCTCTGGATTGCCGCAGCTGCCTGGCCGCGCGGAACCGTCGTTTTCACGGATTTATCCCGCGTGGAAAGCTCCACTTCGCCCGCGGCAGCCGTTTTCGGGCTGACAACAACGCGCACCGGGCAGCCGAACAGATCGGCATCGGAAAACATGACGCCTGCGCGCACCGGGCGGTCGTCATACAGCACCTCCACACCGGTGGACTGCAGCTCCCTGTACAGCGCGTCGGCCGATTCCCGCGCGGCGGCATCGTCGGAACGCAGGCAGCACAGCTCCACCTGCCATGGAGCGATCGAAACCGGCCAGACCGGCCCGTATGCGTCACGGCGCACCTCGCAGACGGACGCTGCCAGACGCCCGACGCCGATCCCGTAACAGCCCATGACCGGCGTTTTCAGTTCCCCGTTTTCATCGGTATACTGCATTCCCATCGATTCGGAATATTTTGTTCCCAGCTGAAAAATATTGCCGACCTCGATGCCGCGGCTGAGTGAAATGGCCGGTTTTCCGCAGTGCGGGCAGATACCGCCGTCTTTGATTTTTGCAATATCGTAATATTCCGCGCCGGGGCAATCTCTCTGCGGGAAAAAGCCGGTAAAATGCGTTTCGGGCCGGTTTGCTCCGGTAACAAGCCCGGAAGCGTTCTGTATGGAACGGTCGAGGACAACGACAGCATGCTCCGGCAGCCCGACCGGGCCGATATATCCTGCAACAATGCCGCTTTCCTCCGTGATCTCCGCCGGACGGATCTCGCTGTGCAGCAGCGCCGTCAGCTTGGATTCGCTGATCTCAAGATCGCCGCGCACAAAGGCGATCACATAGCGGTTGTCCGGCTTCTGGTAAACGACCGCCTTACAGGTCTTTTCCACCGGGATCTGCAAAAATGCGCAAAGATCTTCGATCGTGGAGGAGTGCGGGGTGGGTACGGCAGTCAGCGGCTGCGGTTCCTGCTCCGGCTCGCTGCGGACGATGCATTCGGCCGCTTCCACATTGGCACGGAAGCCGCATTCGGAGCAAACGGCGACCGTGTCCTCTCCTGCCGGGGTCAGCAGCATGAATTCGTGTGAAACGCTGCCGCCCATCATCCCGGAATCCGACGCAACCGCAACCACCTCCGGCAGACCGACGCGGGCAAAGATGCGCTCATAAGCGCGCAGGCAGCGTGCATAGTACCGTTCCAGATCCTCCTGCGAGGTATGGAAGGAATAAGCGTCTTTCATGGTGAACTCCCGGACGCGGATCATTCCGGCGCGCGGGCGGGCTTCGTCCCGGAACTTGGTCTGGATCTGATAGATCATGAACGGATAGCGCGTATACGTTCTGGCATAATCGCGCACCAGCTGCACGGCGGCTTCCTCATGGGTCATCGCCAGCACCATCGGCGACCGGTTCCGGTCGGAAAAACGCAGCAGCTCGCTTCCGACGGAATCATAGCGCCCGGACTCCTGCCAGAGGCTGCCCGGCAGCACCACCGGCATCGACACCTCCTGCCCGCCGAGCGCATCCATCTCCTCCCGGATGATCTGCTCGATCTTCTGTGAAATGCGTTTCAGCGGCGGCATCTGAGAATAAATTCCGTTCGCCACCTGCTTCATATAGCCGCCGCGAACCATCAGCGCATGGCTTTCCACCGCGCAGTCTGACGGGCGCTCCTTAAAGCGTTCCCCGATCATTTTTTCGACCTTCATGCTCTTTACCTCCCGATATGCTATCGTTTGCTCCGTTCCGGAATACCGCTCCGCAGCCGCCTGCGGCATTCTTTTGCCGCAAAATCAAAACGCCCTGAAAGCAAGCCGCTTTTCAGCTTGCTTTCAGGGCGGAAGATCCGTGTTGCTTTTCCGCGCGCGCAGGACAGCTTACTGTTCCATTTTCCTTGCCGTTCCAATTTGCTTTATTGTATCACTTTCCGCAAAAGGATGTCAAGTCTCAGAGTTATCTGCCGGCCGCTGCGGCAGCGAAAACGCAGGCAGACCCCAAACGACACAAGAAAATGGTTGAAGAACCGGCCGGAAAAGAGGTATAATAATCCATAAAGGCGCACGGAAAAGGCGGCGCTGTTTTGCCGCCGCAAAAATAAAAGGAAAAGGAGAAACGACTATGCGCAGAAAAGCATCCGAACAGGTTCGATATGATTCTCATCCCGGCTGCCCGGCGATCAGCACCGTATCCCGCAGGATTATTGAAAGCGGCGGATTGTATTTTAAGGATATTGACGGAACCGGCAAAGTGACCCCGGTCAATGACTGGCGGCTCCCTCCGGAACAGCGGGCAAAGGCTTATGTTGAAACGCTGACGGCGGACGAGAAGCTCGGCCAGCTTTTTACCGCTCAGGCCCGCATGGGGATCTACGCCCATACCCCCAACCCCCAGTTTCTCCGGATGGGCGTCAAGCCTGACCCCAAGGTGGACGAGACCGGACTGCTGGATGAAACCGAGCTGCGCACGGAAAACATTTTCGGAGAACAGGGGATGCCCGGAACGACCGAGGCCATTCAGCACCTTTGGCAGCGTCATTTTATTCTCAGAGAAAATCCCACGCCTTCGGAACATGCCGACTGGATCAATCAGCTTCAGGCAACGGCAGAGGAATGTGAACACTTTGTCCCGGTACAGGTCATGTCCAACTCCCGGAATGAAAACGGTGAAGTGATTTTCGGAATGAACGACGCTGCCGGTGTTTTTGCCGCCTGGCCCGGTACATTGGGCATTGCCGCCGCGATCCGGGGCAGCGGCATCAGCATTGCGGACCAGTGGGCAGACTGCATCCGCCGGGAATGGGATGCCGTCGGAATGAAGAAGGGCTATCTGTATATGGCGGACGTTCTGACCGATCCCCGATGGCAGAGAAGCTACGGAACCTTCGGCGAAGATCCGGCTCTGATCTGCGAGATCCTGGAACACATTATTCCCGGAATTCAGGGATCTCCGGACGGCGCTGCTCCCGACGGCGTTGCCATGACCGTCAAGCATTTTCCCGGCGGCGGCGCCCGTGAAAACGGATTCGATCCCCATTACAGGATGGGCCAGTGGAACGTCTATGCCACCAAAGGCAGCCTGGAGAAGTACCATCTTCCTCCCTTCCGGACGGCTGTTCGCTGCAGCGCCGCCTCCATTATGCCTTACTACGCAAAGCCTTCCGCCTCCAAAAGCGCGCCGCAGACCGATCTGAACGGCGACATCATTGAGATGCAGCCCTACGGCTTCGCCTACAACAAACCGTTCATCGGGAAGCTCCTTCGGGATCAGATGGGCTTTCGGGGATACATCAACTCCGACACCGGCATCCTCCACAATATGGCATGGGGCGTTGAAATGCTGGACAAGGCCGAGCGCGTCGGTTTTGCGGTCAACCATGCGGGCGTTGATCTGATCTCCGGCATGATGGATGCCCATCTGGCCAGAGAAGCCTACGCCAGAGCGCACAACGATTATTATGATACGCATCCCGTCCCTGCGGGTTTTACCAAAGAGATGATCACCCTGACGGACGAGGCGCTCGACCGCGCCGTCTGCAGAACGCTCACCAGCCTGTTCCAGCTGGGTCTGTTCGAAAATCCCTACCGCGACCCCGCAAAGGCAGAGGCTGTGATCGCCGACCCCGACGATCGGGCAAAGGCAGCAGACGCACACCGCAGGAGCGTGGTTCTGCTGAAAAACGACGGCGTTCTGCCCCTTGCAGCCGGGAAAAAGGTTTATGCGGAAGCGTTCGGCAAACACCCCGACGCCGCTGCGGCCGCAACCCGGGCGCTGCGGGAGATGCTCGGGGATATGATCCCGGTGGAGGATCCTGCCGAAGCGGATTATGCCATTCTGATGCTCACCCCCTCCTCCGGCGAATACTTCAATGCCACTCCCGGATTTCTGGAGCTGGACATCTGCGAGGACAAGATCGTTCATAATGTGGACGACGAAGGCCGCCCCACCACGGAGACCCATTCGGAAACAACGCTTTCCGGTGCAAAAAGGATCCCTGAAATTGCTGCCGCCGTTCACGCAAACGGCGGCAAGGTGATCGTCAACGTGAACATCACCCTTGCGTGGCAGATGGGCAATGTGGAACCCTTTGCAGATGCCCTGACGGCAGGGTTCGACACCTTCCCCGGCGCTACGCTGGATGTAATGACCGGCCGTTTTGCCCCCACCGGCAGGCTGCCCGTGACTCTTCCCCGGGGAGATGCCGTTCTGGCGGTGGATGCGGACGGCGTCTGCATCAGCCCGAACGATGTTCCCGGCTATGACAAGGATCTGTATCTGCCCGACCGCCTGAAGGACGAGAACGGAAAAGCTTATGCGTACCGCGACGCCGACGGCAACTATTACGAACTGAATTTTGGCCTGACCTATTAAAACGGGCCGTATTGCAAAGATCCCGGTGCGCAGCACGAAGCCGCACACCGGGATCTCTCTTTTTTGAAATCAGCGCTTTCCGGTTAAAAAACGGGGTCAGTCAAGCTCGGCACGGCCTGTGTAAAGCTCATAGTAACGTCCCTTCTGCGCCAACAGCTCTTCATGCGTACCGCGCTCAATGATCACGCCGTGCTCCAGCACAAGGATCTCATCCGCGTTGCGCACCGTGGAAAGCCGGTGTGCGATCACAAAGGTCGTTCGGTTTTTCATCAGACGATCCATGCCGTGTTCAATATGACGTTCCGTGCGGGTATCGACCGAGCTGGTCGCTTCGTCCAGCACCAGGATCGGCGCCTTGCTGATGGCCGCGCGGGCAATATTCAGCAGCTGACGCTGCCCCTGGCTCAGATTGACGCCGTCGCCCTGCAGCATTGTCTGATAGCCGTCCGAAAGACGCATGATGAACGAGTGTGCGCTTGCCGTTTTGGCTGCGGCGATCACTTCCTCATCCGTTGCGTCCAGCCGGCCGTAACGGATATTCTCCATCACGGTTCCGGTAAACAGGTGGGTGTCCTGCAGAACCATGGCGATGTTGCGGCGCAGGTTTTCTTTCTGCACCGATTTGATATCGGTACCGTCGATCTTGATCACGCCTTCGTCGATCTCGTAAAAACGGTTGATCAAGTTTGTGATCGTCGTTTTTCCGGCGCCGGTGGAACCGACAAAAGCGATCTTCTGACCCGGCTTTGCCTCGAGGGAGATATCCTTCAGAACGGTCTGCCCCGGAACATAGCCGAACGTGACGTGATCCAGACGGACATCGCCGCGGATATTCTGAAGCTCCGTTCCGTTTCCGGTCATCTCTTCTTCCGGTTCATCCATAATGGCAAACACGCGTTCTGCGCCGGCCAGCGCAGAAAAGACCGTATTCATCTGCATGGCGATCTCATTGATCGGGCGGCTGAACTGGCGGGATGCATTTGCAAAGATGGTCAGACCGCCGATATCGAACCGGCCGAGCGCACAGAAGACGCCGCCGACGCACGCGGTGAGCGCATAGGTGACCTGACCGAGGTTGCCGAGCACAGGCCCCATGATGCCGCCGAAGAACTGCGCTTTGATCTGTTTTCCGCGCAGGTCGCTGTTGAGCACCTCAAAATCCGCTTTGCATTCCGGCTCGTGGCAGAACACCTTGACGACCTTCTGCCCGGAAACGGTTTCTTCAATATATCCGTTGAGCGCGCCGATGGCTGCCTGCTGCGCGATAAAGTAACGGCGGCTTTTTTTGGCGATCAGCCCGCCGACCTTGGCAATGACCGGAATAAAGACGACCGTGATCAGCGTCAGCCAGACGTTCGTGTAGACCATCATGACCAGCATACCGATCAGCGTGATCACGCCGGAGATCAGAGAAAGGATCGTGTTGTTGAGCATCTCTCCGATGGCGTCCACATCGTTTGTGAAGCGGCTCATCAGCTCGCCGTGGTTGTGTGCGTCATAAAAACGGACCGGCAGGCGCTGCACCTTGTGGAACAGCTCGGTACGGATCGTATAGAGCGCGCGCTGCGAAACGCCGATCATCAGGCGGGACTGCATATACTGCGCGATCACGCCGAACACATACACCAATCCCATGAACACAAGCCCCTGCACAAAGCCGTTCCAATTGACCGCGCTGCCGTCCTGCGGCGCAATATAATTGATGACCGGACGCAGCACATAGGTGCCGGCGATGCTGGAAACCGTGGATACCAGCATAAACAGGATCGCGCCGGCGATGCGCATTCTGTCTGCCTTCAGATAAGAAAGCAGACGGCGGACCGTCGCCTTTGTTTCCTTCGGCTTTCCCGTTGCCATGGCTCCTTTTCCCGGGCCGTGCGGGCCGCCGCCCATCGGGCCGCCTTTTTTGCTTTCGACCCGTTTGGAAGCGTAGCGCGCCGCCAGTTCTTCTCTTCTGTTTTCTGCATTGCTGCTCATTGCGCCTTCGCCTCCCGTTCCATCTGAGAATCATAGATCTCGCGGTATTCCTCGCTGTTCTGCATCAGCTCGTCGTGGGTTCCCATGCCGACGATTCCGCCTTCGTCCAGCACGATGATCTTATCGGCATCCATGACGGAGGTGATCCGCTGCGCAATGATCAGTTTGGTGGAATCCTTCAGTTCTCTGGAAAAGCTTTCCCGGATCCTGCGCTCCGTGGCGGTATCCACTGCGCTGGTGCTGTCGTCCAGAATCAGGATCTTCGGCTTTTTCAGCAGCGCGCGGGCAATGCAGAGGCGCTGCTTCTGTCCTCCGGATACATTGCTTCCGCCCTGATCGAGCATGGTGTCCATTCCATCGGCAAAGCTTTCAACAAAATCGAGAGCCTGTGCGCTCTGCGCCGCAGAACGAACCTCTTCCTCGGTCGCTGTTTCGTCGCCCCACATCAGATTTTCACGGATGGTTCCCGAAAAGAGCACGTTCTTCTGCAGCACCATACCGACGCCGTCGCGCAGATTTTTCAGCGAGTAGTCGCGTACATCCACGTCATCCACCAGCACCTGACCCTCGTCAACGTCATAAAGTCTGGGAATCATCTGCACCAGCGTCGTTTTGCCGGAGCCGGTGGAACCGATGATTCCGACCACCTCTCCCGGCTGCGCCGTAAAGCTGATGTCAGAGAGCACCTTTTCCTGGCTGTTTTTATAATACCGGAACGAAACATTCCGGAACTCCACTTTGCCTTTGTTCACTTTCAGTTCCTTCTGCGAAGCGTTGTCATCCGTCAGATCCACTTCGGCATCCAGCACTTCGTTGATCCGGCGCAGAGAGGCGGTGGCACGCGAGCTTTGCATGATGATCATGGAAAGCATCATCAGCGACATCAGGATCTGCGTCACATAAGTGACGAACGCGGTCAGGTCTCCGATTGCCATTCCGCCCGCTGTGACCTGCTGCCCGCCGAGCCAGACAACGGCGAGCGTCGTCAGGTTCATGGCCAGCATCATGATCGGCATCGTCGTGATGATGATCCGGAAGGCGCGCAGGCTGTTTTCCATCAGATCGCTGTTGGCTTTTCCGAACTTTTCTTCTTCAAAATCGCCGCGGACAAAGGATTTGACAACACGAACGTTCGTCAGATTTTCCTGAATCGCGGAATTGACGCCGTCGATCTTTTTCTGCATCACGGTAAAACGGGGGAAGCCCATCCGGATGACAAACACCAGCGCCAGGATCAGAACCGGGATCACGACGGCAAAAACCATCGAAAGGCTCGGATTGATCGCAATGGACATGATCAGCGCACCGATCAGCATACCGGGCGCCCGGAGCATCATGCGCATGCACATGTTCACCAGATTCTGCACCTGCGTCACGTCGTTCGTCAGCCGGGTGATCAGCGAGCCGGTGCTGAACGAATCGATATTCGCAAAAGAAAACGCCTGCACGCGGGCAAACGCGTCTTTTCTGATATCGGCCGCCATGCTCACCGATCCTTTGGCGGCAAACCATGCTCCTCCGGTTCCTCCCACCATCATCAGCAGCGCGGTAAGCACCATCAGGATCCCCATAGTGATCACATAACCGGTGTCGTGTCCTGCCACGCCGACATTAATGATGTTTGCCATCAGCTTGGGCATCAGAATCTCACCGATGACCTCTGTGATCATCAGCAAAGGCCCGAAAACAAAGGCCCATTTATAAGGTTTGATATAATGTAAAATTCGCTTCAATCAATACCATCCTTTCTCGGTCAAGATGTTGCTCCGTTTCCGGCGACTCCCGGCAGGCTTTCCTGAGATTCCGCAAAGGCAAGATTGCCGATCATTTTATCCAGACAGAAAATCAGCGTGTTCAGCTCCTCTTCGGAAAAATTCCGGAACATGCAGCCGTCCACCGCACGGAAAATACGCCGGCTCTGCTCTACCACGAGGCTCCCTTTTTCGGTCAGGGTGATCACATTGCAGCGGTTGTCTGCAGAATCGACCACACGTTCGACAAGCCCTGCCTTTTCCAGCTTTTTGAGGTGTATGGCGATCGCAGCGGTGGAAATGTGGTGCGCATCTGCCATTTCCTTTTGGGAACAGCCCGCGTGATCCGACAAATACATCAGCACGCGGTGCTGACTGTGAAAAACACCGGTACATTCCAGATTTTTTTCCATCACGCGCCGGTGCTCAAAGAAAATCTGACGGAATTTTTCCTCTGCGATCTGCCGTTTTTCCAACATAACCAGAACCTCCTGTTCCTTTCAGAATTCAAACAGCAGCTTTTTTCGGCTGAGACGGCAGCATAAAAATCTGTGCGTCCCGCCATTTGTTAACTGGTTAATGATTAACGAGTTAATTATAAGACAGAAATGACACGATGTCAACCTTCGTTTTCAAATTTACTCCAGAATTCCTGCAGCTGGCCGGGAAGCAGCTCCGCCGAACTGCGCTGCAGCCCGTTCCAGTGCGGCGGCAGCAGGTTCCGATATCTGGAAGACAGGAAACGGTCGTCAATGAGCAGTACCGCACCGGCGTCCTGTTCGGTGCGGATAACGCGGCCGGCCGCCTGCAGCACCTTATTCATCCCCGGGTATTGGTAGGCAAATTCAAAACCTGCGCCGTTCACCCGGTCGTAATAGGCGCGCAGGGTGTTTGGTTCCTGCCCGACCTGCGGCAGCCCGACGCCGACGACCGCCGCGCCGATCAGCTTTTCTCCCGTGAGGTCGACTCCTTCGG
>JAQXJH010000032.1 GCA_029008595.1 Bacillota bacterium | reverse complement strand
ATCTGCTGCAGCCTGCGCTCGAGCCGCTGCTGAACGGCCGTGTTTCTCCCCGCTGGGCGGCGCTGCGGCTGCTGGAAAACGAGACCGGATTGCTCCATTCGCTCGGTGAGTTTCTCGGGTTTCCGCCGGAGGAAGCACCGGCGGTCGCGCCGGTTCTGCAGCAGGCGAGGGAGCAGCTTTTTGCCGAAGGCTATACGGAGGAGAAGCTGCGCGATCATATTGTCTCCTGTCTGGTGCTGGACGCGGAAGACCTTTGCGGCGACTGCGTCGTGTTCGACCGGGTCAATTATGCCGCGCGGGACAGAAAAATTGACAGAATTCTGACCGGACGGTGGACGGGAGCGCCGGTAATGGTGTTGCTGCTGCTGGGCATTTTCTGGCTGACGATCGTCGGGGCGAATTATCCTTCGCAGCTGCTTTCTGCAGGATTGTTCCGTCTGGGGGATTGGTTCAGCGCGCTGCTGCATTGGTTCTGCGCGCCGGAATGGCTTTGCGGTCTGCTGGCGGACGGCGTTTACCGCGTGCTGGCGTGGGTCGTGTCGGTCATGCTGCCGCCGATGGCGATCTTTTTTCCGTTGTTTACTCTGTTGGAAGATCTGGGCTATCTGCCGCGCGTTGCGTTCAATCTGGACCGCAGCTTTCACAAGGCAAATGCCTGCGGCAAGCAGGCGCTCACCATGTGCATGGGGTTTGGCTGCAACGCGGCCGGGGTCGTCGGCTGCCGGATCATCGATTCCCCGCGCGAACGGCTCATTGCGATGCTGACCAATAATTTTGTCCCCTGCAACGGCAGGTTCCCGACCATGATCGCGATCATTTCCATTTTCTTCAATGCTGCCGGCGGTACGCTCGTTTCGGCGCTGATTCTGACTGCGGTTATTCTGCTGGGGGTAGCGGCAACGCTGGTTGTTTCGTGGCTGCTTTCCAAAACGATCCTCCGCGGGCAGCCGTCTTCGTTTACGCTGGAGCTGCCGCCGTATCGCCGGCCGCAGATCGGCCGGGTGATCGTCCGTTCCGTTTGCGACAGAACGCTTTTTGTGCTGGGCCGGGCAGCCGCGGTTGCAGCACCGGCGGGAGCGCTCATCTGGCTGCTCGCCAATGTTACGTCAGGCGGCCGGACGCTGCTTGCAGCCTGTTCCGGCGCGTTGGATCCGTTTGCCCGCTGGATCGGATTGGACGGTGTTCTTCTGCTGGCCTTTCTTCTCGGGTTTCCGGCCAACGAGATCGTCATTCCGATCGCGGTAATGACATATCTTTCACAGGGAACGATCCTGTCTCTGGAAAATGCGGAGCTGTACCGGCTGTTTACGGCGAACGGATGGACCTGGCTGACGGCGCTCTGCACGCTGATCTTTTCCCTGATGCACTGGCCCTGCTCTACCACCTGCCTGACCATCCGGAAGGAAAGCGGCAGCTGGAAGTGGACGCTTGCCGCCATCGCGATCCCGACGGTCTGCGGCATGACGCTCTGTTTTCTGGTGACGCTGACAGCCCGCCTGTTCGGTGCGGTCTGATTTTTCCGCTTACCTGCCCAAGGCCTCAGAACCGGTCAGAACGCAAAACAGAACATGTGCCTCACAGGTCTTCCCGGTGAATGACTTGTGGGGCACATGGTCATATGGATCGGAACGGAGATGCGGCAGGAGATCCTCGCGATTCACACCGAGGTGGACGCGTGCAATGGGATCCAGAGAAAACTGAAAACTTTGAAAAAGGAGAAGGAGGATCCTGCTCCTCCGACCGTGTCTCTCAAACCGGAAAACACCGGCGACAAATTGAAAAGGGCGTTTGAGCAGCAGAATCAGGCGCGCCTTTCCGATGACCGGCGGCCCGAAATCATTGTGAAGGTGATCAATATTGTGCTGCAGGTGCTGATCTGCGGGTTGCTTGCGCTGGATGTGTTCGTTCACACAGGGCTTGTGCTCGGCGGCGGGCAGATAGCTCTGCTGGAGGAGTTCAATCAGGGAGGACCGGCGGCGTTTTTTGTCTTTCAGGTGCTGATTTCGCTGGAGGCGGCGCTGGTGCCGTGTCTTTGGTCGGAGCTGGAGTATGCCGAAGGAAAGTGGAAAGTGATCCTGGTGATTCTGACGATCTTTAATCTGTACTGCTATGTGGTACTGAGCGCGATCGGACGAGCGATGATCTTCCCGGCGCTGGCAGTGGGTAGTCTGGCGCTGGCAGCGGCGGCGATCGGCATCGCCAAGCTGGTGCGCATGATAAAGGTCAAATCACCGTCGCTGACTCATAAGCAGAAGGAGCAGTGGAAGGAAGCCTGCCTGGCGGACGAGAAGGCGCGGGAGGAAAACCGTCAGAGCCGTGCGGAGGCGAAGAAGCAATGGGAGGCAGACCGGGCGCACCGTCTGCCGGAAATCGACCGGGAGATTCAGAAGAATGTCCGGGAATTCAAAACAAGACGGCAGCGGATCGACGAGCATATGAAAAAGCTTGGGGAAATGGACGCGCTGTGTGAGGATGACAAGAATCTTCAGGTCGTGGACATGCTGATCCGCTTTATCAGGACCCGCAGGGCAGATTCCATTAAGGAAGCGCTGCAGGAATACGACAAGCTGAAGGTTAACCAGCAGATGCTGGAAATTGAAAAGCAGAAGCTGGCAGCAGAAATTCAGCGGACGGCGCAGGAACATGCCGACCGGATGCAGAAGCTGGAGGAAGAGAAAAAGCATCAGGCCGAGATGGAATATCTGGCCAGAGACAGCGCCAGAAGCAGGGCGGAAGAGGTCAGACAGCTTGAGAATATCAGCCACATGATCTATTACAATTTGCACGGCTGAGCGCCGAAATCGAAACCGGGATCAGAAGAAAAGCGAGTATCCGCTCTTGTTGCGCGGGTACTCGCTTTTTAACGTGTTTTCGGAGCAAAAGCGCTCCGTTTTGCGGCGGATTCCGGTCATTCCGCGGCGGTTTCTCCGGTATTTTCGGAACAGGCAGCCGCTGCGGAAGGCTCTTCCGCGGCAGGAGACGGTTCTCCGCTGCTGTCCGCTGCGTTTTTGTTTTCCGCCTCCGGCCGTTCCAGAACCTCCAGAATTTTTTCGGCTGCGATGCGGCAGGCGTTGGCTTCCAGCGTCAGCTGCATGGCAAGCGTATGAAGGTCTTCATCGGTGGAGCGCTTGTTTCTGCTTTTCAGCAGGCGCGACGCCACGTTTTTCAGCGCGCTGTCCTGCGAAGCCATAAAAAGGGTGTAAACCTCCTCCGGAGTGCCGCTGCGGCGAAGATTGCTGTTGAGCAGCTGAATATCCGGGATCGAAAGAATCGGCTTGAGCAGGCAGATCATCATCAGCGAAGCCAGATGTTCACGGGAATATTTTTTGCGGTCAGGGCGCGGCAGGAGCGCGTCCTTTACATAATTGTTGATCATGCTCGGCGTCAGCATTTTGCTTTGTTCATTGCGCCGGTAAAATGCGAGCTGCTTTTCCATATAGGTGATGACCTGATCCATGTAAAGCTCGATTTCGGGCATTCTGTCCCACGGAAGCGGCGAATAGGCTTCCACGCTCTGCGCCCACGACTGAATAACGTCCCATTTGCTTTCCATGCCGCAACGACCTTTCTGAAAGGCGAAGCTGCCAGGCAGTTCCGCGCTTGTTTCCCAATTATTTTATCACAAAAGAAAAAAAAGAACAACATATTTCAAAAAACTATTGACATAATAATTATAAAAGAATAATATAGTATTGAAAATCAGATAAAATGTTTTTCTTGAATAGATTATGAACTATTTTTTAATAAATGAAAGGCGATCATAATGGAACAGACGATTCGAAAGGTCACGGTTTGGGGCGATTCCATTCTGAAGGGCGTTGCGCTTGGCGAGGACGGAAAATACCATGTGCTGGAGAATAACTGCGGTGTGCTTTTTGCGCAGAAGAATCAGATCGAACTGAACAACCGTTCCCGGTTCGGCTGCACCTCGGTCAAAGGGCGTTCCATTGTGCATGCCGATCTGGCAAAGGGCGTGCAGGCAGACGCGGTACTGATCGAATACGGCGGAAACGACTGCAATTTTGATTGGGCCAAAATTTCCGAAGCGCCGGATGAAACGCACCTGCCGGTCACACCGATGGCGCAGTTTATGAGCGAAATGCAGCTGATGATCGACGAAACGCGTCAGCACGGACTGAAGCCGGTGTTGATGACGCTGCCTCCGCTCGATTACCGGCGCTTTTTCAAAACGATCTGCCGCGGGCAGAATGCGCGGAATATTCTTCACTGGCTGGGAAATGCGTTTGCCATTTACCGGTGGCAGGAGAATTATTCCGATGCCGTGGCAGAGCTGGCCATCCGCAGCCGGTGCGAATTGATCGATGTACGCGGCGCATTTCTGACGACAAAAAATTATGAAAGCATGATTTGCGACGATGGAATGCATCCGAATGAAAAAGGCCATCGGCTGATGGCAGAGGTCTTTGATGATTTTCTGCGGTGCCACACGCAAACCAGACTGGCAGTCTGAAGACCGATCGAAAAAAGTCCCCATCTGCGGCTTTGTCTGCAGATGGGGACTTGAGAGTGTCGATAAACCGTATTTTGCCTCCCTCTGACGAGGGTGCGGGTGTCCGGTGGACAACGTTGCGAAGCAACGGCACCGACTGAGACGGCAGCCGCGACGGAGGGAGAGAAAATGCTGCAATAAAGCCTTTTCTGACTACCCCTCAGTCTGCTGCGCAGACAGCTCC
>JAQXJH010000031.1 GCA_029008595.1 Bacillota bacterium | reverse complement strand
TTCGGCTATCGTGATTTTAAGGAGCGACTTTCCTGATGATGCTGCACACTTTGCCCAAGCATGACGGTTTTTATATGCCCGCCGAATTTTCCCCGCATCAGGCCACCATTATGATCTGGCCGGTTCGTCCGGGAAGCTGGGGAAAAGACCCCCATGCAGCGCAGGAAGCGTTTTTGCAGGTGATCCGGACGATCGCGCAGAGCGAGACCGTATATCTGCTTGCTGACGCGACACATTATGAAGAGGCCAAAGCAGCTGCCGGGGCCTTTGCATCCGTTCTTTCCATCGAAAGCAACGATGCGTGGGCACGCGATACCGCGCCGACCTTTGTTACAGACGGAACGCACATCCGCGGCGTCAGCTGGCGCTTTAACGCATGGGGCGGAAACGTCGATGGCCTTTATGCGCACTGGGAGGCCGATGACGCTCTTGCTGCCGCCTTCTGCGAAGCGCAGGGTATCCCCTGTTACGATGCCGGGGATTTTGTCCTGGAAGGCGGCTCGATCCATTCGGACGGAGAAGGAACGCTGATGGTCACGGAAGCATGCCTTCTCAGCGCCGGACGCAATCCGCAGCTGAGCCGCGCCGGGATCGAACAGCGGCTTTGTTCCTGCCTCGGCGCGGAAAAGGTGCTCTGGCTCCCGCGCGGGATCTATAACGATGAGACCAACGAACATGTGGATAACATCTGTGCCTTTCTATCTCCCGGGGAAGTTGTTCTGGCATGGACCGACCGTCAGGATGATCCTCAGTATGCGCTTTCTGCCGCGTCGCTGGCATATCTGGAACGGCAGACCGATGCCCGGGGGCGTCGGCTGAGGATCTATAAGCTGCCGATTCCGGATGTTCCGGTATGCTGCAGCGCCGAAGACTGCGCCGCTTACTCCTTTGAACCCGGCGAGGATACCCGCGAACCGGGCGAACGGCTGGCGGCAAGCTATGTCAACTTTTATTTTTCCAATGACGCCGTTCTTCTTCCGCAGTTCGGCGGTGAAAATCAACACAGCGACCGGCGCGCCGCCGCGATCATGGCAGAGCTTTGTCCCGACCGCCGGATCGTTCCGATCGATGCCCGGGCCATTCTGCAGGGCGGCGGCAATATTCACTGTATTACCCAGCAGATCCCGAAAGGGCTGCGAAAATAAGCAGCACGGTATCTCCCGCACACGCTCAGGATGCGAAGATCCGAATGGAGCGGGAGTATAGAGTTTAAGCAAAAAAGGAACGGTGATCATCATGAATCAAACAACGGCAGCAGTCATTCAGATGTGCTGCAGCGATCAGCCTGCCGAAAATCTTGACACCGCCGAACGTCTGGTACGAAAAGCAGCGGCTCTCGGCGCACAGGTCATCCTGCTGCCGGAGCTGTTTGAACGGCCGTACTTCTGTCAGCAGCGGCGGTATGATTTTTATGACTTTGCAAAACCTGCCGCGGAAAATGAGGCTGTAAGGCGATTTTCTTCCGTCGCAAAAGAGATCGGCGCGGTGATCCCCGTCAGTTTTTTTGAACGGGACGGAAACTGTCTTTACAATTCCGTCGCCATGATCGACGCGGACGGCAAACTGCTCGGCATCTACCGGAAAACTCATATTCCGGATGACCACTATTATCAGGAAAAATTTTATTTTTCTCCGGGCAATACCGGTTTTCGCGTTTGGGAAACGGATTTCGGAAAAATCGGCGTCGGGATCTGCTGGGATCAGTGGTTTCCCGAAGCCGCACGCTGCATGGCGCTCGGCGGCGCCGATCTCCTGCTCTACCCTACGGCGATCGGCAGTGAACCGATCCTCGGCTGCGACAGCTCCGGTCACTGGCAGCGCACCATGCAGGGACATGCCGCCGCCAACATTGTGCCGGTCGCCGCGGCAAACCGTTTTGGCACCGAAACGGTTTCTCCCTGCAAAGAAAACGGCGGCCAATGCTCTTCCCTCTGTTTTTACGGCACAAGCTTTCTGACGGATGAAACGGGCGCCGTACTGCAGCAGGCGGAGAAAAGCGGCGAAGCGGTGCTGACAGCCTCCTACAATTTTGCGGAGATCCGCTCGGAACGCCTTTCCTGGGGATTGTTCCGCGACCGCCGTCCGGAATGCTACCGCGATATCTGCCGGTGAACAGAAAGGAAAACGATGATGGAATCCAGAGGAACACTTGCTGTTGAAAAACGGGCAAAGGGATATAACTGCGCGCAGGCCGTTGTCTGCACTTACTGTGATCTGGTCGGAATGGACGAGCAAACGCTTTTTCGGCTGACAGAAGGGCTGGGCGGCGGAATGGGAACCGGAACCGGTACCTGCGGCGCGGTCGTCGGAGCCTGTATTCTGGCCGGTCTGGTCAACAGCAGCGGCAATCTGCAGGCACCGGACAGCAAAGCTGCCACCGCAAAGCTTTCCCGCGGGATCATGTGCCGGTTTCAGCAGCGCAGCGGCGCCGTAACATGCAAAGAGCTGAAAGGAATCGAAACGGGCAAAATGCTTCGTTCCTGCCCCGACTGCATCCGGGATGCCGCGGAGTTTGCAGAAGAGATTCTGTTTCAGAAACAATGATTTTCCGGCGTGCTTCATAACGAACGACCGGGAAGACCTGCTGCAGGCCTTCCCGGTCGTTTTTCTGCCGGAAAACCGGCAGGATGCTTGAACATAAGCGCATTATGTTTTTTTGATAAATTCCTTGCCGCAGCGCGGACAACGGATGCTGATCTTTCCCCTGCCCTTTGGCACGCGCAGCGTTGCCGAACAGGCCGGGCAATGATAATATTTGTGGGTACGGTCCGTGCAGCGGGCTTTCAGATTCCTGAAGCTCTTTTTGACCGGATTCCAGACACGCAGAAAGGCATCGTTTTCCTTGCGGCGCGCTTCGCAGTTGCGGGAAAACATTCTCCAGAACAGATAGACCAACAGCAGCAACAGGATGAGCGACAGCCACCACCATCCGCAAAGCTGCGCCACGATTGAAAAAATCATGTAAAATAACAGCAGCGCAAAGGACAGCTGATCGACACCGTACCGCCCTATCATAAAATTCCGCAGCCAGTTCATGCAAATTCCTCTTTTCAAATACTGTTCTTTTTAAAGTATACAGCACCTGAAAAACAAAATTGCATCAATTCTGTAAATTTTCTTTCACAAAACCGTAACGGAAGCTGCCGGGAATCGATGACTTCAAAGTGTACGGCCAACCGCCTGAGCGACGGCGGCGCAATGCTGCATCAACCCGGAAAACTGTTCCGGATTCAGCTGCTGGGCAGCATCCGAAAGCGCCTGCGCCGGCTGCGGATGCACTTCGACGATCAGACCGTCCGCACCGGCAGCGACCGCCGCCAGCGCCAAAGGCTCCACATAACGCATTTTTCCGGCCGCATGCGACGGATCCACGATCACAGGCAGATGGCTGCGCTCCTTGACAACTGCGACTGCACCGAGATCAAGCGTATTGCGCGTTGCTGTTTCAAAGGTACGGATCCCGCGTTCGCACAGCACGACGTTCGGATTCCCCTCGCTGAGAATATATTCCGCAGCATCGAGCCATTCCACAATAGTGGAAGCAATGCCGCGTTTGAGCAGCACCGGGCGCCCGCATTGCCCCAAAGCGCGCAGCAGCCGGAAGTTCTGCATATTCCGCGCGCCGACCTGGATCATATCACAGCACTCGCTTGCAATGGCGATCTCATTCTGGCTGACAACCTCGCTGACAACTTTCAGACCGAAGGCGTCGCCGGCTTTGCGCAGCAAACGATAACCTTCATCCTCCAGTCCCTGAAACGCATACGGTGATGTGCGCGGTTTATAAGCTCCGCCCCGCAGGAATTTTGCCCCCGATTCAGCCACCGCTTCGGCCGCTTTCATAATCTGCGCTTCGCTTTCCACCGCGCAGGGACCTGCCATAACGACCAGTTCCTTGCCCCCGATCTTCACGCCGCCGACATCGACCACCGAACCCTCCGGATGGAATGCCCGCCCCGCAAGCTTATAGCTTTCCATAACCGGGACGACCTTATCGACGCCTTCCATCATTTCAATATTTTCAACGGCAAGCCGCGTTTTATCTCCGATCACACCGATGATGCTGGCCTGAGCACCCTGGGAAAGGTGTGGTTTCAATCCTTTGGAAACGATCAGATCTTCTACAGCTTTGAAATCCTGCTGCGTTGCGTTGTTCTTCATTACAATGATCATATTCTGTCATCCTTTCTTAATCACTGCGCACTTCAGTTTTCTGCGGCGCCGGTTTTGCTTTCACGCTTTAAACTTTTACGCTTTTATGTTTTTATGTATTAAAGCTATTGTAGCACTTTTTTTCCGTTTGTCAAGCGCTTTTGCGTGAAAAAGCGGGAACATCCGGTTAAAGTCAGGGTTATCGAAGCGAAAAACGGCAGCCGGATTCCGCGGCTGCCGCTTTTAAAAAATATAAATTCCGACCGACACCGGTCTCCCCAATCGGATCTACGAAAATCAGCGGTCGGAAAAATGCGCCAAAAACGACTGCATCCGTTCGCTGCGGGGGCCGTTGAAAATTTCTTCCGGCGTACCCTGCTCCAGAATATCCCCGTGATCCATAAAGATAACCCGGTCGGCAACGTCCCGCGCAAAGGCCATCTCATGAGTCACGATCACCATAGTCATTTTCTCTTCCGCCAGGCGCCGCAGAACCTTCAGAATTTCTCCGGTCAATTCCGGGTCAAGCGCCGAGGTTGGTTCATCAAAAAACAACAGTTCCGGATTCAGTGCGAGAGCACGCGCGATGGAGACCCGCTGCTGCTGCCCGCCGGAAAGCTGATACGGATATGCATCGGCTTTGTCGGAAAGACCCATTTTCCCCAGCAGATCACGGGCGGCCGCCTCTGCTTCCTGCGCCGTTTTGCCCAGAACATGCACGGGCGCCTCCGTAATATTGCGGAGCACCGAAAAATGCGGGAAAAGATTAAAATTCTGAAACACCAGACCGACGCGCAGCCGGATCTGCTGCAGAACGTCCTTTGGCTGATACACCGCACGACCGGCTGCATCCGTTTCCACCATCGTCTGTCCGCAGACGGAAATCGTTCCGCTGTCGATCCGTTCCAGCTGATTGATGCAGCGCAGCAAGGTGCTTTTGCCGGAACCGGAAGGGCCGATGATCGCGATCACCTCGCCGCGGTGTACCTCAAGTGAAATATCATGCAGTACTTCATTGCGGTCAAAGCTTTTTCTGATATGAGAAACCGAAAGAATTTTTTCCATTCTGCTTTTCCGTCCCCTTTCTCTGTCGTTCTGGCTGCAGGCCGTCAACGATAATAGTCAAGCTTTTTTTCCGCATAGGCAAAGCATTTACCGACCGCCGCGTTCATTACAAAATAAAATACGCCTGCGATCAACAACGGGACGGTCGAAAAGTAGTTTGAAGAAGTTTTTTCCGCGATGGTAAACAGTTCGACAATTGCGATCACGCGCGCAAGAGAAGTATCCTTGACCAACGTCATGAATTCATTGCCCATAGGCGGCAGGATCCGTTTGATCACCTGCGGCAGAATGATGCGGAAAAAGGTTTGACGGCGTGTAAAACCGAGCGCACCGGCTGCCTCGTATTGCCCCACCGGAATGGATTCGATCCCTGCGCGGTAGATCTCTGAAAAATAAGCGGCATAATTCAGAACAAACGCCACGATCGCTGCCGTAAACCTGCTGCCGCCGCTGATACGGAACAGATAATACGGGCCATAGCAGAAAAAGAACAGCTGCAGCATCAGCGGCGTTCCGCGCATGATCTGCAGATACGCTGTCACAAACCAGCGCAGCGGCTTAAAACGGGACATTCTCCCGGCGGCCGCTAACAGCCCAAGCGGCAGGCCAAACAGCAGCGTCAGCCCAAAAATTGCAAGGGTCGTTCCGGACGCTTCCAGCATCGAACGCAGCAGCGACGCATAATCAATCCCCATGAAACACCATGCCTTTCGTGTGGTCGTTTGAATTTTACCTGAAAAACCTTCCCTTTAACAGCGGAAAAGACGGAACGGAGCTGCCCAAAGGATTGGGAAACAGCGCCCGGCTTCCGTCTTACTTGATTCCTGTGATAAGCCGCAATTACTTGCCGATGGTGGTAACATCGGCGCCGAACCACTCTGTTGAAATTTTGGCCAGAGTTCCGTCCGCAGCCAATTCCTTCAGCGTGTCGTTAACTTTGTCGCGCAGCGGATCATCCTTGCGGAAACCAACGCCATACTCTTCCAGCGCCAGCTTTTCATCCAGAACGATCCAGTCTTTATTGTTGGATTTGATGTAATAATCTGCTACGACCTGATCCAGCAGCACAGCGTCAGACATACCGGCCTCCAGATCCATGAACGCCTTCATGTTGTCGCCGAATTCATTGATCCCGCCCAGAGACGCCTTGAAATCGGCGGCTTCTTCCAAAGCATCCGCCGCGCTGGAGCCGGACTGCAGGGCAAGCTTTTTCCCGGCAAGATCACTCAGGGAAGTGTAACCGGAATCCTTTTTCACCACAACGACCTGTGCATTCTTCATGTACGGATCGGAGAAATTCACCTTCTCCTTGCGTTCGTCGGTGATCGTATAGCCATTCCAGAGGCAATCCACCTTTTTGGTGTTCAGTTCCTGCTCCTTGGCGTTCCAGTCGATCGCCAGGAATTCGACCTCCATCCCCAGCTTCTCAAACACAACCTTCGCAACGTCGATATCAAACCCAACCAGCTCATTCTGATCGTTCAGAAAACCCATCGGCGGAAAACCGTTGTCCACGCCGACAATTACCTTCGTCTTCGAGCTGCCCGTGCAGCCAAGCAGCGCGGAAGAGCAGCCGATCACCAGAGCCAGAACCAATGCCAAAACCTTTTTCATTCTCATGAAAATCCTTCTTCCTTTCCTGAACATGTGCTGCCCGTTTTCCGGCTGCTGCCGCAAACAGCGACCAGAAAAGGCGGGCACTGACATGCTACTATTCTATCATATTATTCAGTTAAAGCAAGTGTTTTTTCAAAAAACAAAGGAAAAAAGATAAATATTTTTCAGAAATATCTTACAATATCCTCTTACCGGTCCGCAGGCTGTTCTCCGGAAGAGGAAACAAGGCCCAGCAGGGCTTCCTTCAGCTGCGCGGCATTCTCCGCGATCAGATCCGCTCCGCTCTGCTGCAGCTCCCGGCGGCCGCGAAACCCCCATGCAGCGCCTATCGTGATCATTCCGGCATTTTTCCCTGTCAGGATATCCACATCGGAATCCCCGACCATTGCGCAGTTTTCCGGTGCAATCTCCCATGTTCTGCAGATCTGCAGCAGGGCTTGGGGATCCGGCTTTGGCGCAACGCCTTCCCTCATCCCGAAGACCTCATCAAAGGCGGCAGGCGCAAACAACCCGCCGACGATCTGCTTTACCATCCGATCGGCCTTGTTGGAAACGACCGCCGTGCGGATCCCTCCCGTACGCAGCAGCTCCGGCAGTTCCTTCATCCCCGGATAGGGCTGAGTCCGATCCAGACAATGGCTGCTGTAATACGCCGAAAATTCCTGCAGGCAGCTTTCGATCCTTTCCGCCGTGCGTTCGGATTCGGGCAGCGCGCGTTCTATCAGTTTCCGGATCCCGTTGCCGACCATCTGTTTCATTGCCGCCTCGGAAGCAGCCGGAAAGCCGTGGGCTTTCATTACGGCATTCACACTGTTCCGAAGATCGCCGAGCGAATCCACCAAAGTTCCGTCCAAATCAAAAATTACACCGTAGAGCTGCCTGTTCAAAAAATACACTCCCCGTTCCTGAAAACGATCATCGCCGGTCAGTTTCTGGAAATTTTCAGCTTGATCCAAAGATCGTCCATCAACTGATTAACGGTTTTGGGCAGCGTCTGAAAAATTTCTGTGTGATCGAGAATTTCCTGCGGCGGATAAAACATCGGGTCTTCGCTGATCTCCGGATCCAGCTCTTCTTTCGCCTCGGTCTGGGGGGTCGCATACCCTACCGCTTCGGCATTGGCCAGAGCGACTTCCGTAGAGCAGAGAAAATTGATATACTCCTCCGCTGCTGCTTTGTTTTTGCTGTTTTTTGGAATACACACGACATCGACAAACTGATTGACCGTTTCCTTCGGGAATCCGAAGGCAATGTCTTCGTTTTCTTCCAGCATGACGATGCCGTCACCGGCGTAATAAGGCGCAATGGCTGCTTCGCCGGTTGCCATTTTTGAAAAAACCTGATCCATCACATAAGCCTGCAGCAGTTTTTTCTGCTGCAGCAATTCCTCATATGAAGCCCGAAGCTCCTCCTCGTCCGTTGTGTTCAGAGAATAGCCAAGCTTGGCTTCCGCAATTGCAAATGCGTCGCGAGGGTTGTCGAACATCAGGATCTTTCCGGCATATTTTTCGTTCCACAGCAGATCCCAGCTCAGATCTTCCACGTCCTCGGGATCAACCATGGTCGTGTTGTAAAAAATTCCAACTGTTCCCCACAAATACGGAACGGTATACTTGCTTTCCGGATCGTACTCCAGATTTTTGAAGCGGCTGTCGATCAGATCGTAGTTCGGGATCCTGTCGAAATCCAGCTCCGCCAGCATGCCTTCTTCCACCATGCGCCCGACCATATAATCCGAGGGGAAAATAACGTCGATCTCGGTACTGCCGGTGCTGAGCATGGTATAAAGCTGTTCGTTCGTCTCATAGGTGGTGTACTTGACCTGAATGCCGGTTTGCCTGGTAAACTCTTCGTTGACATTCATCATTTCGTCTTCACCGAGAGACATATATTCTCCCCAGTTTTTAACGTAAATCGTTGTGCCGCCGTCGCTGCCGGAACAGGACGTCATTGTGCCGGCTGCCGCAGCCAGCGCAGCGCACAGCAATAAAGAAAGCAGTCTGCGTTTCAACGCTTCATTTCCCCCTGTCCTTTTTCTGCGCGCGCCTTTTGATCTGCGCGCTTCATGCTGCGGATCTGACCCAGATTAGCAAGGATCAGCAGGATCAGCACCGAAACAAACAGCAACGTGGAAAGCGCATTGATCGTAGGACTGACCCGCTTTTTTGTCATGGAATAGATCAGCACCGAAAGCGTCTGCGCCGAACCGCCGGTAAACAGGCTGATCACAAAATCATCCAGAGAAAGCGTAAACGCCATCAGAAATCCCGTCATGATCCCGGGAACGATCTCCGGCAGGATCACCTTGAAGAAAGCTTTGACCGGATTGCAGCCGAGATCCAGCGCAGCCTCATAAATCGAATAATTCATCTGCCGCAGCTTCGGCAGCACCGAAAGCAGCACATACGGAATACAGAACGTGATATGCGCAATCAGAAGTGTTCCCATTCCCGTTTCAAACATGCCGGTGGAATTGTAAATCAGCACAAACAGGAGCATCAGCGAAATACCTGTCACGATTTCCGGATTGACCATGGGGATCTGATTGACCGCCATGATCAGCGAGCGCGTGCGTTTCTTCATGCTGAAAACGCCGACTGCAGCCAGCGTGCCGATGATCACCGCAACGACCGAGGCAACCACCGCCACAATCAGTGTGACAGAAAGCGCGTTCATGATGTCTTTATCCCGGAACAGCTCTCCGTACCATTTCAGGGTAAAGCCTGTCCACAGGCCGCGGGTCTTGCTCTGATTGAACGAAAAAATAATCAGGATCAGAATCGGCGCATACAGAAAGGTAAAAATCAGCGCCGTGTAAACCTTTGAAAATACCTTCACAGCAAAATCCCCCCCGAAGCATCCGCATCGTCGTCAAAATGATTCATCACAGCCATACAGATCAGGATCAGGATCATCAGCACGAGCGACAGCGCCGCACCGAGATTGAAATTCAGAGAACTGCCGACAAACATCATTTCGATCACGTCGCCGATGAGCATGTTGAGACTTCCGCCGAGCATTTTTGAAATAACAAAGGTACTCACTGCAGGAACAAACACCATTGTGACGCCGGAGCAGATGCCCGGTATGCTGAGCGGCAGAATGACACGGCGGAATACCTGCAGCGCGTTTGCTCCCAGATCCTGCGCGGCTTCCACCACTCTGACATCGATTTTGACCATGACCGAATAAATCGGCAGGATCATAAACGGCAGAAAGTTATAGACCATGCCGAGCACAACGGCGCCGGGCGTATTGATCATATGCGCCGCGGGCAGGCCAAGCAGCTGCAGCAGGGAATTGATCAGACCGGTATCCTCCAGCAGCGTCATCCACGCATAGGTCCTCAGCAGAAAATTCATCCACATCGGCAGCATCAGGATCATAACCATCGTCTGCTGCACATGCGCCTTGGAACGCGAAACAATGTAGGCCATGGGATAACCGAGCAGAATACAGAACACGGTGGCGATCCCGCCTAATTTGATTGATTCCCAAAGAGTTGGGATAAATTCACCGATTCGCAGAATGTTATTCCATGTAAAGCGGCCGGTATCGTCCGTAAAGGCAAAATACGCCACCAGTCCAAGCGGAACGACCGTGAACAGAAGCATCCATACAAGGTACGGCAGCGCTGCCTTTTTCGCCTTCAATTGATCACCTCGTCCGGCTGTTGATCCTCGTCCATTTCATCGCTGAAAGTACTGTAATCGCCAAACTTGCCGGAATATTCGGAGCGCTTCATGATATGGAACGCATCCGGTTCAATGTGCAGCCCGATCGTTTTGCCGACCGGCTCCATATCCGTGGACTGGATCATCCATTTGAATCCATCGACATCCACGATCATCTCGTAATGAACGCCCTTGAAGGTTATGCCGGTAACAACGCCGGTCAGAAAACCGGTTCCGGCTGTCACCACATCGATATCCTCCGGACGGACGACCACGTCCACCGGCTCATCCTTTGCAAAGCCGCTGTCCACACAGGGATACTGTACGCCGGAAATTTCCACCAGACGGTCCTGACGCATCACGCCGTCTACAATATTGCTTTCACCGATAAAATCTGCCACAAAGGCATTTTTCGGCTCATTATAAATATCCTCCGGCGAACCGATCTGCTGAATGATCCCTTTATCCATCACAACCACCGTATCGGACATAGAAAGCGCTTCTTCCTGATCGTGCGTGACGAAAATAAATGTGATGCCGAGCTGCTGCTGAATTTTTTTCAGCTCCACCTGCATATCCTTGCGGAGCTTTAAGTCCAGCGCACCGAGCGGCTCGTCCAGCAAAAGCACCCGCGGCTCGTTTGCCAGCGCGCGGGCAATCGCAACGCGCTGCTGCTGACCCCCGGAAAGCGAATTCACGCTGCGTTTGCCGAACCCTTTCAGATTCACCAGTTCCAGCATCTCTTCCGTCTTTTTCTGAATTTCTGCCTTCGGCTTCTTTTTGATGCGCATACCGAACGCAACATTCTCAAAAACATTCAAATGCGGAAACAGCGCATATTTTTGAAAAATGGTATTGACCTGACGCTTGTGCGGCGGAATCTCATTGACCCTTTTTCCCGCAAAGAGCACATCCCCGCGGTCGGGCTGCAGAAAGCCGCCGATCAGCCGCAGCGTCGTCGTTTTTCCGCAGCCGGAAGGTCCAAGCAGCGTAACAAATTCACCGTCACGGATCGTCAGATTCAAATCATGCAGGATCTGTTCTCCGTCAAACGAAACATCAATGTTTTTCAGTTCAATCAGACAGTCATTCCCCATTGCCGCGCCCCCTCAAAAACATTGCAGAACCGTTTGCCGTGACATGCACACAAACGTATTAATACTGCAATAGTTAATATAGGGTCAAAACGCAAAAAAGTCAATATTTTTTTAACATTTTTCCTGAAAAAGTCTCATTTTTCAGCTATAAATTCAGTTTTCACAAAAAATCTCTTTCATTCTCCTTTTTATTCAGTATTTCTTCGATTTCCGCCGGTTCGGTCGTGCGCCAAACCAGCGTTCCGTTTCCTGCACAACAACCGGGCTCAGGCACAGAATTGCATATAAATTCGGCAGCGCCATCAGTCCGTTAAAGATCTCACTGAGATTCCATACCAGTTCCAGCTTTGCGGCGCTGCCCGCAGCCGCTGCGCAAAGAAACACGGCCCGGTACAGCGGAGCGCCCTTTTCCCCGGCCAGCCTGCAGAACCCGCGTTCTCCGTAATATGCCCACCCCAGCATCGAAGCCAGCGCAAACAAAACAATCGACACCGAGACAAACCAGGAACCGACCGGCCCAAGAACCGTTTCAAAGGCGGCAGCCGTCAGTGCCGCACCGGTTTTCCCCTGTGTCAGCACACCGCTGGAAAGGATAGCCGCGGCGGTAACCGTGCAGACCACAACGGTATCCACAAAAACTTCAAAAATTCCCCACATGCCCTGCTCAACCGGTCTGGCGTCCTCTGCGGCGGCATATACCATCCCGCTGCTGCCAAGGCCTGCTTCGTTGGAAAAAATACCGCGGGAAAAGCCGTACCGCATTGCCGCACGAACACCGCTTCCGGCTGCACCTCCGACCGCAGCAGAGAGAGAAAACGCCTGTTTGAAAATCTCCGCAAACACACCGGGAAGGCGATCCGCGTGCAGAACGATCACGGCAAGCGCTGCCAGCGTATACAGAACCGAAAGCGCCGGAATCAGTTTTTCCGTCACCGATGCGATCCGCGTCAGACCGCCGAAAATGACCATGGCAAGCACGGCCGCCAGCACAACCCCTGTCACCCACGGCGAAACTGCACCGATCCCCTGCACCGCGTCGGCGATCGCGTTGGCCTGCGTCATATTACCCATGCCGAGCGACGCAAACACGCAGCATACACCGAAAACGCCGGCCAGCCACCTTTTCCCGAGTCCGTCTTCTATATATTCCATTGCACCGCCGACCCACTGACCAGCGGAATCCTTTTTGCGGAACCGAACCGCAAGCAGCGTTTCGGCGTACTTGGTCATCATGCCGAACAGCGCGGAAAACCACATCCAGAATACCGCGCCGGCGCCTCCCATACTCAACGCAGTGGCTACCCCGACAATATTGCCTGTTCCCATCGTTCCCGCCAGAGCCGCCGAAAGCGCCTGAAATTTCGTGATCCCGCCGGAACCTTTTTCTTTTTTCCCGTGCAGCAGCGAGCCGACGGTGCAGCGCAGGCAGGTTCCGAAATGGAGAAACTGAATTCCACTTGCCCGGAACGTAAACCAGATTCCGACAAACAGCATTGCGGCCACCATCGCCGGCCCCCAGATCATTCCGCTCAGCTTTTCTGCAAACTCCTCCAGCGTGCGATACCAGGTCATTTTACGCAGCCCCCTTTGCTCAAACATATGAACCGGCTGCGCGGCATAGCACTGCAAAGCTGCGTCTGTGCGGCAAAAGAATACAACAAATCGCAAATTATTGCTATACACCTTGTCTTTTTGGCGGTATACTTGAAAAAACGGAGGATTTCTCTTTCTGCCGGAATCCTCCCCCTGCAAAACGGGTAAATTGCTGCGCCGAATCCGCTGCGGCACCTGCGGTTCGGCAGAAAGAAAGGTCATTGAAATGTCTGTTATTCTTCTGGACGGCGCTGTCGGAACAAGTCTTTGGGAAAAAACCGAGAATAAGGTTCCCGTCTGGCGCTATAATCTCGAAAACCCTGCAATCGTATCGGAACTCCACCGGGAGTATCTTGCCGCCGGATCACAGATCATTTTAGCCAACACCTTCGGTGCAAACCGCGTCGCCGTGCAAAAAAGCTCTGATTATTCGGTAAACGATGTTGTCCGCGAAGGCGTCCGGCTCGCAAAAGAGGCCGTTCGGGGAACCGAAGTCAAAGTTGCGCTTTCTGTCGGGCCGCTTTCCGAGCTTCTGGAACCGTATGGCGACCTGACCGAGGAGGAAGCGGAAGAACTGTTTTCGGAACAGATCGCAGCCGGAATTCCGGAACAGCCCGATCTGATCCTGCTGCAGACCTTTATGGATCTTGAAATGATGAAAATCGCCGTACGCTGCGCCAAAAAGCACGGGATCCCCGTGTTCTGCTCCATGAGCTTTGAAGCATGCGGCAAAACCATGATGGGAAACTCGGTGGAGCAGATCGTCAAAGAGCTGGAGCCGCTTGGGATCGATGCGATCGGGCTGAACTGCTCGCTCGGGCCGGAAGCTGCCCTGCCCGTGCTTCAGGAATTCCGGAAGTATGCCATCCTTCCCCTGTTCTTTAAACCCAACGCCGGAATCACAACGGTTTCCGACGGCGCCGTTCACTCCGGGATCGATATCGACAATTTTGTCCGCGAGGTTCTGCCGGCCGCAGAGATCGGTACGGCCTACATCGGCGGCTGCTGCGGCACGAATCCCGCCTATATCCGGGCGCTGCAGCGTGGGCTGCAGCAGGGCGGCTGGCTGTAATCCTGTATTCCATTGTTTCTCTTCTGCGGCGGTGATCCCCGCCGCTTTTTTCAAAACGGAACGCGTCCGGCACAAGATCCGTGCCGGACGCGTTCCGTTTGTTCTGTATGGATATTTTCAGCAATCAGCCAAATCAAAGGTTCTGCAGTTCCGGCTGCTGTGTTTCCTCCAGCTGTACCGTCTTCATGGGACGGCGCTGCAGGATATCATAAAGAGCGGGAACGACAAACAGCGTCAGCAGTGTGGCATAGGTCAGCCCGCCGATGATGACCACCGCCATCGGCTGCAGCATATCAGCCCCTTCTCCGATGCCGAACGCCATCGTCACCAGGCCGAGAATCGTCGTCATCGCCGTCATCAGAATCGGGCGCAGCCTCTGCTGCCCTGCCATCACCAGCGCTTCGCGGCGTTCCATTCCTCCGGCTCTCAGCTGGTTGACGCAGTCAACAAAAACAATTCCGTTGTTGACCACGACGCCGGTAAGAACCAGAAAACCAAGAATCGAGATCACGCTGAGTTCAAAACCGCCTGCCCACAGCAGCAGCAGACCGCCGGTAAAGGCGAGCGGAACCGTGAACAAAACGATGAACGGAGACCGGAACGACTGGAACTGTGCCACCATGATCAGATAGACCAGAACGACCGCCAGCAGCACCATCCAGATCAGATCGCCCAACGCGCTGTTGATGGTTTCATTTTCGCCGCTGAACTCCAGAGAATAACCGGCCGGCAAATCGTAATCCTCCAGTTTTCGTTCCAGATTCCGGCTGACCAGGCCGACATTATGATCTTCATCCACCTCTGCGGTGACAGAAAGATAGCGTTTGGAATCTTCCCGGTTGATCTGGCTGGCGCCGGCTTCCTCGGTGATCTCCGCTATTTCGGAAAGCCGGACGGTGACAGCCGCGCCGTTCTTTGTGCCGTCCAGCTCAAAATCCGCCAGATCTTCTCCTGCCGCCGCTGCTGAACTGCCGCTGCGGACGATGACCGAAATGTCGCCGTCGCTCTGCTCCACCGTTGTTGCCGTTGTTTCCGTTGTCAGCGCCTGAGCGACCGATTGGTACACCTGCGCAACGGTCAGACCGTATGACATCGCTTTGTTTTTATCGACCGTAATATGTAACTGCTTTCCGGCATCCTCGTTGCCGGCCACTACGTTTTTGACGCCTTCTTCCGAACGAAGGATCTCTCCGATCTCGTCTGCGATATTCTGCAGCTGATTGAGATCGTCCCCGATGATGTTCAGCTGAATGCCGGATCCGCTGAGAGACGACATCGCCATGGCGGATCCCTGCACGGAAACTTCGCAGTTCAGATCCTGTACGGCATCCGAGATCTGCTTCGAGATCTGTTGGCTGCTTGCCGAACGGTTTTCGCTCAGGATCACATAAAGCGAGCCGGAACCGGAGCTGAGCATCGCACCGACCGTCTCGACCCCTTCAATCTGACGGACCCGTTCGGAAACGGTGTCCATCAGCTGCACAATCTCCTCTTCTGTGCTGTCCTTCTCCGGTTCAACGGTAACGGAAAGCTGGCTGCTGTCTGATTCCGGAATAAACGCAGTCCCCATCTGCAGCGCGCCCCATGCGCTCAGCGCCAACAGCAGAACGGAAGCGGTGAGCACGACCCATTTATGCTTCAGAGAATGCGCCAGCAGGCGGCCGTATCCGTTTGCCAGTGAATCAAACCATGTTTTTTTCTGCTGCAGCGGATTTCTGAGCACGCGGGAGGAAACGGCCGGAACAAGCGTCATGGCAACCAACAGGCTTGCCAGAAGGGAATAAGCGATCGTCAGACCCATGTCGGTAAACAGTTCCCGCGAGATTCCCTGCACAAAAACGATCGGCAGAAATACGCAGACCGTCGTCAGCGTGGAGGCTGCGATGGCTCCCGCAACCTCTTTTGTGCCCTGCACAGCCGCCCGGACCGCAGAGAAGCCCTGCGCCCGCAGCCGATAGATATTTTCAATGACCACAATGCTGTTGTCGACCAGCATACCGACACCGAGCGCAAGCCCGGCCAGCGAGATGATGTTCAGCGTGACGCCGGAAAAATACATCAGCACGACCGCGAGCGCCAGACTGATCGGAATACTGACCGCCACGATCAGCGTCGGCTTGACGCTGCGCAGGAACAAAAACAAAATCAGGATCGCCAGGCACCCGCCCATCAGCAGATTCTGCAGTACCGAACGAACCACAATATCGATGTAAACCCCCTGGTCGTTCAGGATGGTAATGTTCAGGCCGTCGTTGCTGCTTTCCAGCCGTTCAATCGCACTGCGGATCTGTGCGGAAACTTCTGCGGTCGATGCGGTGCTTTGCTTCTGAATCGTGAACAGAATTCCGTTGCTGCCGTTCACCTTCGCATAGGACTCGCCGCTGTTATCCTCATAGGACACATCGGCCACATCGGCAATCGTGATATTCTCCAGCCCTTCCAGCTCCGTTGCGATCAGCGTCAGCGCGCCTACTTCGTCCGCATCGGAAAATGCGTCGCCCACTTTGACTGTCATCTGTCCGTTTTCCGTTTCCAGCACTCCGGCCGGCATGGAAAAGTTTTCTGCCAGCAGCAAAGCGGAAAGCCTGGACTGGTTCAGCAGCCCACCCAGATCGGCACTTTGCAGCGCCGTATCACCGGCAGCATCCAGCTGCTGCTTTGCCTGCTGTAAAGCCGTTTCCTGTTCCGTCAGCTGCTGTTCCGCCTGCGCAAGCTGTGTATTCAGCAGTTCCTGCCCTGCTTCGATCTGTGCGGCAGCCGCTTCCAGTTCCTCCATCTGCGCCCGATAGTCGTCCAGCGCACTTTTCGCTTCGTTTACCGCCTGATCTGTCTCTTCCAACGTGCTTTTCAGCGCATCCAGAGCGGCCTGCTGCGCCTGATCCGGCATATCGCTTTCTGCAAGTTGCTTTTCCAGAGCTTCTATCTGCGCCTGCAGCTCGTATTGCTTCAGAACCAGCTGCTGATACAGCTGTTCCGCAGGCTTCAACAGACTGCTCAGCGTTGTCCGGGCGCTCGTCACCTGAACGGCTTTCTCGGTCAGATCCTGCGTTTGCTTCGCTTTTTCCGTCTCAAATTTCAGCCGCGCTTCCTGCAGCGCTTTTTCTCCTTCCTCCAGCTGCGACCGCTGCTCCGCCAGAGAGGAATCCACCTTTGCAAGCAGACGATCATTCAGCGCATCGATCTTTTCCTGATTCAGCGTGATCACCAGCCGCTTCTCATACAGGCCGCTGGCTGTGACAGAGGCGACACCATTCACCTTTTCCAGCGCAGGAACGACGGTTTCACTGACCTTTTGGGAGACTTCCTCCTCGGAAACATCTCCCATATCCACACTGGCGACCATGACCGGCAGCATATCGGGGTTGATCTTCATCATCACCGGCGCGCCCACCGTATCGTCAAAACCGGCTTTCACCTGACTGAGCTTGTTGTTCATGTCGATCATGGCCGTATCCATATTGGTGCCGTAGCTGAACTGAAAGATGACCATGCTGTAATTTTCACGCGAGATACTGCTTACTTTTTCAACCCCGCCCGTTGCCGAAAGCGTTCCCTCAATCGGCTTGGTTACGGAGACCTCCACCTTTTCCGGAGAAGCGCCTGGGCAGGTGGTCACTACCGCAATATACGGCAGATCGATGCTGGGCAGCAGGTCTGTAGGCATTTTGGTAAAGGAAATGACCGCCAGCATCAAAACCACCATGACGGCAACGAACACGGTCAGCGGCTTTTTTACACTGAATTTTGCAAACAAAACGGTTCCTCCTCCGGACGCCGTCCAAACAAAATTTGTTCGGACGACAGAAGCGCATTCAATGATTCGAATTGTATCAGATAAATACTGCTGATTAATTCCGATTCCGTAAATTTTTCATGAACAAAAAAGGCCGCCGCAGCAGCCCCGAAAATTCATTTGTCAGGAAAGCTTTACAACGGCTCCGGTACGGATGGCCCGATCGCCGGCAAAGGCGATCCGCATCGCCTGCGCAGCGTCTTCCATGGTAGGTTCGGCGGGAATATCCGTTTCGATCATCCGGATCAGGTGCAGAAGCTGTCCCCACATATTTTTGTAAACGCTCTGATGATTGATGATCTGATAACGTCCGCTCTGGCCGTCATAATATTCGATCAGGTCTCCTTCTTCCCTGTCGAAATATCGTTCGGACTGCAGCGTAAAACGGATTCTGCCCTTCGTACCGATAAATTCCTTCAGATTCTGAAATGCAACGGTTCTCGCCCATCCGGCTTCATAATATGCGACCGCTCCGCCGCTCATCCGCATGGTGAGCATGCCGTAATCAAAATGCGGTGCATCCTGCGGAACGCTGATCCTGCTGCCGATTCCGGAGATCGATTCCACCTCCTGCCCGGTAAACCAGCGCGCCACGTCAATATAATGAACGCCGCAGTCCACCACAGGCGAACAATCCTCCAGCAGCGCCGCCAGACGATGCTGCCCCATATGATGATGGTTCTGCACCATCCGAAAGACCTTCGGTTCGCCGATCATCCCGTCGGCGATCATATCATGCAGGCGGCGATAGGAATCATTATGACGCAGCACATGCGCGATCAGAACCTTTGTTCCGGCATTCCGGACAGCGGAAAGAAAGCTTTCCAGTTCTTCTTCCCGGGCAACCATCGGTTTTTCACAAAGAACATGCTTTCCCGCTTTCAGGCAGTCCTTTAAAATTGCCAGGTGTGACTGAGCATAGGTTGCAATGATGACAATATCGACGTCGGGACGCGAGATCAGTTCCCGATAATCGGTCGACCAGCAGACCGCGCCGTAACGGCGTGCCGCCGCCATTGCCGCGCCCTGATCCACATCTGCTGTTCCGACCAGCCGTACCTGATCCCGGAACGCAATATCCTCCAGATACGATTTTCCGATGTATCCGCATCCGACCAAAACGATTCCGTACTGTTCCCGCATACCCTGTTCCCCTTTGTATTGCTGTCCTCTTTTTTTCGCACCTTCGTATTGTAACCCAAAGGCATAAAAAAAGCAAGCCGCCGTAAAAGCAGCTTCTGCTTGCAGTTGCAGGTATTACAATTGGGAACGTCTTTTTTGCCGCGGTGCAGGCGTAAAACAGGCCATTGCAGCGAATGAAACGTTATATTTGACAGAAAAATCATAAAACACTGCCGGGAAGATCGCTCCTCCCGGCAGTATACTGATTATTCAGGCTTTCTCCTGACACCGATCAGCGCCCAAAGGGCAGCTGCCGAAACCGCAAGCAGCATCATCCATACGGAAAGATCCGCTGTGCCGCCGGTCTCTACGACATCGCTGTCAGCTTTTGCCCACTGGGCATAAAGGATATCCTCGCCTGCTGTCAGACGGTAGGTTTCCCCGGCAGCATAGGATACGCCGGAACCGTCCTCCTCTGTATTCCATCCCCTGAACACATACCCCGGGCGGCTGAACCGATTAGCCTGCACATTTATCTCCTCATATGCATGACCGGAAGCAATATATGCATCGCCCGTTCCGCCGTTTGGCAGATACTTCAGCGTATCCATATCACAGACGTAGTAAAGCTTCAGAACAAGACTTCCGTCTCCTGCAATCGTTCCGGAAACAACGCTCTCCTTGTCACCTGCCTGATTGACGAAGGTATATCCCTCATAAGCTTTCTCAGAAGCACGGGCAGTTGTGCCGGTCGTCCCTTTGAGGTGCTCAAGATCCGCCAATTCCGCGGCGCCGTTTTCATCCACTCTGTAATGTTCTATCGTGTACGGCGTATCATCATCCGGCGTCCATATCGCATAAAGCAGATCGCCTTCTGCCGTAAGAACATATTCATTTCCGGCTGAGTATGAGGTGCCTGTTCCATCAGGCCCGGTATTCCATTTCTCAAACGTGTAGCCCGGTCTTTCAAACAGGCTGCCTGAAACCGTGACCGCATCCCCAACATACCCCGGCTGCGGATCCATCGTTCCCGTTCCGCCGTTGGGCAGATATACAAGACTGATTGGATACGGTTGATAGTACAGCTTCAGAACAAGATTTCCGTCTGCGGTAACCGTTCCGGCTGCAGCCTCGCTTACTCCTGAGGACTCGTTACGATATCCGGCCGCATATTCATATCCGGTGATATTGATGGGATATGCTGCAGCAGTTGTATCCGTTGTTCCCTGCTTGCTTTCGGTCTGAAACAGACTGCAGCTCTTCTCGTCGGGCGACAGAATATAATGCTCCACCGTATACGAAGTATCTGTATTTGCCTTCCATTGTGCATAAAGGCTATCCAATTCCTTCGTGAAGGTGTATTCATCGGTTCCTGCCTGATAGGCCGCTCCCGAGCCATCTCTGTTTTCTGTCCACTGAACAAAGGTATAGCCGGGACGTGAAAACAGATTATCGATTACTGTGATTTTGCTGCTGATATATCCCGAGACCGGCTGAAACTGATCCGTACCGTTGTTTGCATGATAATTCAGATACAGAACCAGCGGCGTATAATACAGTCTGAGCACTAAAGACCCGTTTCCCGCAATTTCCCCTTCCGCTTTTTCCTCAAGATGCAAATCATCATTTTTATATGACACTTTGTACCGGTATCCGGTAATCCTGATTGGCTCTGCCTGAACCGTTGAACCGGTCTCTCCTGTTTGATTGTCACGCTGATATAACACGCATTCATTCTGTGGTGTGATCGTGTAGTGCTCTACCTTGTATGGCGTATCTTCATTTGCTTTCCATTTTGCATAAACGGTTTCGTCCTGATATCCATAAGTATAGGATGCACCCGGCGCGTAATCCGTTCCCGTTCCGTCCGCCTGTGAATTCCAGCCTTCAAAGGTATATCCGGGCCTGGAAAACATGGTATTTGAAAGAACGGACGTTTCGGTATGGTAGTAATCCGAAGTATAGATGCTGCTGCCTGTTCCGCCGTTCGGATCATAGATCAGCTTCACTATTTTCGGAACATAATAAAGGGTCAGCACAAGGCTTCCGTCACCTGCAATCGTTCCTGTATGCAAGGTTATCATGCCGTTTGTATTCAGATCACTCTTATACACATACCCGGGGATCTCAATGGCTCTGGCTGTAACTCTTGTGCCTGTTTTACCTTCCTTTTCCTCGCTTCGGACACATTCAGCGCTTGTGCCATCCGCAGAAACAGTACAATGGTTTACGGTGTATCTGGTATCATTCGCCGTCCATTGAGCCAGAAGAATATTTTCTCCTGCCGTCATGACATAGTCTTTTAACGCGCCGTAAGGCGTTCCTTCCGGCGTTTTCCACCCCGTAAAGGTATATCCCGCTCTTTCAAAGATGCTTCCGGGCATGGTCTGAACGGTCTCATCCACAGATCCTTCCTGCAATACGTCATCTCCGACGCCGCCGTTGGCTTTATAGACCAGAACCGCGGGATTCGGGATATAGTATACTTTCAGCATTAAAGGGTCAACTGCAGGTACAGCCTCTGAATCAGGCTTGACAACTACGCCGCTTAAAACATTCGCCGCTGCAGCATCGAATGAATACCCTTCCCATGTAATGATCTGAGCGGTTACTGCTGCTCCGACTGCGCCCGTATAGATTTTCTCCTCTGCAATGGTTTCATTACCATATTTATCAAGCTTGATATACTGCACATGATACGGAACCATTTCAGCAGCGTCGCTCACCCATTGCGCATAAAGGACATTGGGGTTTTCGTCCGGAACCTCTGTATCACCTTCCATATGGCTTCCTGCTGCAGCAAGAAGGTATTGATCCCCTGCAAAATAAGGGTCTCCACTGCCGTCGGCTTTCGTATTCCATCCTGCAAAGGTATATCCCGCAAGAGAATACTCCGCGCTGCTGACATCAACAGGCCATCCGGCGTATCCGGAGGTGTTTTCCAGTTCATCCGGAACAGCTGTCCCTACCGGTGATCCGTCAGCCTCCAGAGGAACATTTGCCTGATACTCCAAAATTTCAGGCGTCCTGATGTAATTCAGCGTAAACGTTGTGGAACCGTTTGCTGTGATCGCTTTCGTTGTGATCCCGTTGCTGTATACATATCCAGATAAGGCCACCTGATTCTCCTCAGAAAGCTTTGAAATGTCCAGAACCGAAGGAGTTACGGATTCCCCGGTTCTTCCGTAATATGTATATGAGATCGTCTTGTCGCTGTCTCCGTTGGCGTCTTTGAAACAATGATTCACTTTATACGCGGTATCGGTTCTTGCCTGGAATTTTGCAATATAAACCTGCGGATCCGCATCCCCGACAGTCGGCACTGCAATATTGGCATCATATGCATCAACGGTGATACGGTTTCCCGCTTCATCGTACCAGCCGACAAACTGATACCCCTGCTTTGAATATGCTTTTGCTTTTACCGTATCGCCTTTCACCGCATGGATCCTGTAAGCGTTTAATAATCCATAGTAGGTATCCGACGAAGAAGGTGCGGAAGCCGTACCGTCGTAATGGATCAGCTGTACCTGAAAGCTGATCGTTTTCGACGGTTCAAATCTCGCGTAATATACGGCATCACTTTCCACCTGATAACGGATCGTTTTGCCCCCGTTGCAGATCAAACTGTCAGAGACTTGATTCCCATCCTGATCATACCAGCCGATAAAACCATATTCGGCATTGTTGGCGGCTGTAGAACTGATGTATGCACCATATTCGGCTGTAACGGAACAGGGCGCAAGAGGCTCTGCACGGGTATCGCTTTCAGGAAGCTCTACCCATGCATCACCGTCCTGTATCTGACGGATAAAAGTCTGCGTATAGTTCTTTATAAATTTCGCGTAATATGTGTTTACCTGCTCTGCCCTTTCCGTGTATCGGAGTTCGCTGCCTGAAGTCACAAGATTGCCTGCAGCATCATACCAACCCGCAAAGTAATAACCGTCATTCGCCGTCGCCCTTGCCGTGATTGTTTCATTGACACCTGCATAGTAACGCCTGGCTCCTGCTTCTTTCCGGCTGCTGTAGTCCTCTGAAACTCTCGCTAAGGCAATGCTTCCTCCCAGATCTGAAGCGATACAGCCGGTGCCGTTATCCGTCTGGGGGATAAAATCCTGTGCCCATCTCCACTGGGCAACGAGCGTCAGCCCTGTCGCCTGACCTTCATAAAGCGCAGCGCTGTCGGTTTCCCATATGATTTCCGAATTTGTTTTACTTTGAACTCTGAACGAATTATCACCTGCGATCGCTATAAAGGGCTGTCCGGTAACGACCCCCTGTTTATAGCTGCAGGCAATGGTATGCTCTGCCGGAAGCGTAACTTTATCTCCTGTATCATCAAACAGCAGCCAGCCTGTAAACAGCCAGCCGTCATTCTGTCCTTCGGGCGCGTGAGAAGTATACGGCGGAACATACTCCATCCCTTCATCCTTTGCTTCGGCCTTAAAGCTATAGACATTGGCATCGGATGATTCTTCCTCTCCGCCGGCACCTTCGGTACATGCATACGGCTTTCCGCCGTTGGGATCATACGTGATCAGCGGACTTTTAATGAAGACAAAATGAAGATGAATTGCGCATGTGATGTTTGCAAGAGTATATTGATACGCGATATCCCCGTTCTCTTTCAGCGCTTTTACCCAGCCGGTATCATCACCTTTGGCAGAAATAAACTGAGTAACGCTGTCCCCTGTTTCGGGATCCTGATACGTGTAATACACACCTGCAAATGTCACATGATCTGCTTCGCCGCCTTTTACAATGGCCTCTATTTCAAGATCATGACCGTCAAGAACGTATGACGATACGCTTTGTCCTGCCGTCACCTCATGGCCTGCTTCTGCACCTTCGCCGGTTATACTTCCGTCGCTGCCTCCAACAATCGCGCTTCCGTGCGGCGTTGTACTTCCCGAAAGCGAACGGTAAAGGTTAAACTTAATCCCGTCCACAAAATTGCCGTAAGTAGGATCCGCATAGCCGGAAGTGGGCGATACGGAATTTTCAACGGATGTAAAAGCAAACAAAGTTTTGTTCTGTTCTGCCGGAACCGTATATAAGTAATACTTATCAAGATCCAAATCTCCGCCGTCTTCTTCTGCGGAAGCGTTCAGACCGTAATGGCCCCATGGATTGACGCCGGATGCAGCCTTATGATCCGTCATCAGCCATATATACCATTTTTCAGTATAGACGGAACTTGGGGTCATACTGAATGGCTGATGATCTTCATTATTCAAAAACGATCCGTGCTCGCCGAATTTTTTACTGTAAAGAATAATTGCCTTGCCGCCGTTCGCCAGCCCATTATTATTTGCTGTGGATTCAATCCGGCCTGTCGCTTTGAGCCAGTCGACCATCTGCATAAACTGGTCTCTTCCGTATTTATATCCGGTTCTGAGTGTGGGATTCGTCTGCTTCAAGTCGGAAGCCTCAAAGCCTTCTCCCCAGTTTTTACTGGGGGATACATCCTGATTCGGCCCTATGATAAGCGCCATGGTCTCGCTTTCCGTTCTTGCGCCGTGATCAAGCCCCCATTCGTAAAGACTGGACGGTTCCGTATCGACCACCTGATACAGAGAGCTTTCTTCATCTGCGTTAAGCTCCGCCGCATAATCGCCGTCGGAAGGCTCCAGTGTTACGCCCTTGATGTAAGTACCCGTATTCTTTCTGAGAAGTTCAATCAGGCCGTCCGTGCCGCTGCTTCCATAGGCAGTCGTCTGCCACGGAGAAATAACCGAAGAGGAAGTCTGAAGATAATCCTTGGTAAATGTCGGCCCTATTTCAAAGCTTCCGTTGAGCAGCTTTCCTGTAGCTGCCTCTTCCTCCGCAAAAGAGGCAATCGGAAATGCCGTTACCGTAAAAAGAATCGATAAAATGACCGC
>JAQXJH010000030.1 GCA_029008595.1 Bacillota bacterium | reverse complement strand
CAATCATAATTGAGAAGCAAAAGCAAAATGGAAAAGTAAAGAGTAAATGAAGCCGGCCCGCTGCAGAATAAAAGTTCTGTAGCGGGCCGTGATTTCTGGCGTCTCCGGCGCGATTCGAACGCGCGGCCTTCCGCTTAGGAGGCGGACGCTCTATCCTGCTGAGCTACGGAGACATATATGGAATCTGATATGGAATCTGAAATCTGGTTTATTATAAAGCATTTTTGAGGCAAAGTCAATTCCGAAACCTTGACCGACCTGAAAAATTGTCAGCGATCCCAAAACAGCAGGAAATTCGTGACGATCAAACGAAAATGTACTTGCTTTTTACGGGAATCTATGCTACAATCACTTTATCAATTTAAAGCATTTATCTATTGATGCTTTTATGCGAAAAAGTGAGAGGGGATTGTTGTCTATGAGTACACAGCAAACAATCTGGGTTGTCATCGGCGTATACGCAATATTTATGCTCGTCGTTGGCATTATGAACAGCAAAGGTTCAAAAAGCATTTCTGATTTTACGGTCGGAAAAAGAAATGCCGGCGGTTGGATCACCGCGCTTTCCTATGGTACCGCTTACTTTTCGGCAGTAATGTTTATCGGTTATTCCGGCGGTTCCGGGTGGTCCTTCGGTCTGTGGTCCATTCTGCCCGGCATCGGGAATGCGGTGATCGGCTCACTGTTTGCATGGCTGGTTTTAGCACGCCGCACCAGAGAAACGACCCGCAGACTGCAGATCAAATCAATGCCGCAGTTTTTTGAGCAGCGTTACCAGAGCAGCGGCATGAAGCTTTTTTCCTGCATTGTGATTTTTGTATTTTTGCTTCCGTATTCTGCTTCCGTATACAAGGGTCTTACCAGTGTCTGTTCCGTTCTGCTCAATGTTGACGAACAGGTCTGCATGATCATTATTGCAATCGCTGCGGCTGTGATCCTGATTCTCGGCGGCTATCTTGCAACGCTGAGAGCGGACTTTGTGCAGGGATTTGTCATGATGATCGGCGTTTCGGCTCTGATCGTTGCCGTTGTTTCCTCTCAGCAGGTCGGCGGGCTTGCATCCGGTTGGAAACGTATGACGGAGTACATGCAGGCTCATGAGATGCTTCCGCTGACTCCGCAGGCAACGGTGTCGCTGTGGGCGACAGTTCTGATGACCAGCTTCGGAACTTGGGGACTGCCGCAGATGATCCATAAATATTATGGCATCAAGGATGACCATGAGATTCGCCGCGGAACGATCGTTTCTACCTTCTTTGCCTTTTTGGTTGCGGGCGGCGGATACTTTATCGGGTCGCTGTCCCATCTGTTTTTCGGCGATCAGCTGCCGCAGGGCGGAAAGGATTATCTTGTTCCCAACATGCTGGCGCAGGCAAATCTTCCGAATATTCTGCTCGGAGTCGTGCTGGTTCTTCTGATCTCCGCTTCGGTATCTACGCTTTCCAGCGTAACTCTGACGGCCTGTTCCACAATGACAATGGATCTGGTCAAGGATCGGATCAGGAAAGACCTGACGGAAAACCAGATGGGCATGCTTTCCCGTATCCTTTGCCTGCTGTTTGTTGTCGCTTCTTACTTCATCGCCAATTCCGATACGCCGATCCTCGAAATGATGTCTTATTCCTGGGGGATCATCTCCGGTTCCTTCCTTGCACCGTATGCATTGGCGCTGTACTGCAAGAAGCTGAATCGCACCGGCGCCTGGTGCGGAATGCTGGGCGGGTTCGCCGTTGCGGTTCTTCCGGTCATTGCGAAATTGTTTGTAAATGGATGGCAGGCTCCGTTCGGCCTTGGCGCCATGATGAATCAGGGACCGCTGTTCGCCTGTCTGGCGATGGTCGTTTCTGTCATTTTCTGCTTTGCCGGAAGTGCTGTCGCAAGAAAGGCCAAGCTGCCCGGAGCAGCGGAAAATGCCGCATTTTATGCAGCTGCAGAAGAATAAATGCAGAGAAAACAAAAATAGATACGAAAATTATGAAAATTGCGAAAAAAACTCCGCTTTAGCAGAAAAAACTGGTGCAGTACGAAAAAGTATGGTATAATCTTTTTATTCTTGATGCTGCATGGTTTGAATGCGTTCCATAAGCCGCGCAACAACCACAGGAAGGCAAATTTTGTCTTCCTGTGGTTTGTGCAGTTATTCAGAAAATAAAATGAGGTGCATGTGATGTTTTTCCAGAAAGACATTGAGACAATGTCCCGCAGGGAAATTGAAGAGCTTCAGCTGAAAAAGCTGAAATACATGGTGGATTATTGTTATAATAATGTGCCGATGTATCACGAAAAACTCGGAAAAGCGGGAATTACCGGGGATAAGATCAAAACTCTCTCGGATATTCAGTATATCCCTTTTACAACAAAGGACGATATGCGTGATAATTATCCCTTTGGTCTGCTGGCTGTGCCGATGAAGCAGATCATCCGGATTCAGGCTTCTTCCGGTACAACCGGCAAGATGACGGTCGGCGCTTATACGCGCAAGGATATCGACATCTGGTCCGACCTGGTAGCGCGTGTGGCAGTCGCGGCAGGCGTGACGGATGAGGATATCGTCCAGATCGCGTTTGGCTACGGTCTTTTCACCGGCGCGCTCGGCCTGCATTACGGGCTGGAAAAGGTGGGCGCTACGGTGATCCCCGCTTCCAGCGGCAATACGCAGAAGCAGCTGATGATGTTCCGCGACTTCGGCGTTACGGGTCTGGTGGCGACGCCCTCTTACGCGATCTATCTGGGTGAAGCTGTTCGGGAGTCCGGCTATCCGATGAGCGACTACAAGCTGCGTCTTGGTTTGCTCGGATCCGAAGGCTGCACGCCGGAAATGCGCACACAGATCGAAAAGAATCTGAATATTTTCGTAACGGACAACTATGGTCTGACGGAATTGGGCGGCCCGGGCGTTTCGGGTGACTGCGAGCTGCGCTGCGGGATGCATCTGGCGGAGGATCATTTCCTGCCGGAGATCATCGACAAGGATACCGGCGAGGTGCTGGACAAGGGAGAGACGGGCGAACTGGTTGTGACGACGCTTTCCAGAGAAGGCATGCCGGTGCTCCGTTACCGCACCAAGGATATTACCCGCCTGAATTATGAACCGTGTGCATGCGGCAGAACGCATGTCCGGATGGATAAAGTTACAGGACGAACGGACGATATGATCATCGTCAAGGGCGTCAATGTGTTCCCGTCACAGGTGGAAAGCGTTCTGGTCGGTATGGAACATATCGGGCCGCATTACCAGCTGGTGGTGCGCCGCGGCGCACATCAGCTGGACACGCTGGAGGTCAAGGTCGAGCTGACCAACGGAGAACTGCTGGAACGGTACAGTGAGCTGGAAGCGCTGCAGAAGAATATTCACGACCGCCTGAAGAGCGTGCTTGGTCTGGAAACAAAGGTCACTCTGGTGGAGCCGAAAACGCTCGAACGTTTTCAAGGGAAAGCAAAGCGTGTTCTTGACCTGAGAAACGTAAAGGAATAACTGCTGCTTCATTCCGGCTGCCCGACGCCGGAACGGAATTATCCGATATCAGTTTTTGAAAGGAATGTTTTTATGAAAAAGCTTCTTCTTGGCAACGAAGCGGTTGCAAGAGGGTTGTATGAAGCGGGTGTCCGCGTTGTTTCCAGTTACCCGGGTACGCCGAGCACGGAAATTACGGAATTTGCCGCTACATACCCGGAAATCTACTGCGAGTGGGCGCCGAACGAAAAGGTGGCCTGCGAAGCGGCAATCGGTGCAAGCTTTGGGGGCGCCCGCTCATTTTGCGCCATGAAGCATGTCGGACTGAATGTTGCTGCCGATCCGTTCTTTACAGTCTCCTATATCGGCGCCAACGCCGGTATGGTTCTGGCCGTGGCTGACGACCCGGGGATGCATTCCTCTCAGAACGAGCAGGATTCCCGGAATTATGCCATTGGGGCAAAGGCGCCGATGCTTGAACCGGCAGATTCGCAGGAATGTATTGAATTTACCAAGCTGGCTTATGAGATCTCTGAACAGTTTGATACGCCGGTCATGCTTCGTCTGACCACCCGCATTTCCCATTCCCGCTCTCTTTGCGATCTTGCCGATCGGGAAGAACCGGAATTGAAGGCCTATGTGAAGAATCCTCAGAAAAATGTAATGCTGCCCGCGAATGCCCGTCCACGCCATGTTTTTGTGGAAGAAAGAACGAAAAAGCTGATCGAATGGGCAGAAACGGCGGCGATCAACCGCGTTGAAATGCACGATACAAAAATCGGTGTGATCACCTCCGGCGCGTCGTATCAATATGCGCGTGAAGCACTTGGAGAAGGTGCGTCTTACCTCAAGCTCGGCATGGTCAATCCTCTGCCGGTGAAGCTGCTGCAGGATTTTGCGGCGAAAGTGGATGTGCTGTATGTCGTGGAGGAGCTTGACGATGTTATTGAGGCACACTGTGTCCGGATCGGGCTTCATCCGATCGGAAAACAACTGTTCCCGCGCTGCGGAGAGCTTTCTCAAAAGCTTGTCCGCGAGCTGATCCTCGGTGAAAAGGCAGAGGGGAGCGCCATTGAACTGAATGCGCCGATCCGTCCCCCGGTCATGTGCTGCGGGTGCCCGCACCGCGGTCTGTTCTATGTTCTGAAGCAGGAGAAGGTGTATGTCAGCGGAGATATCGGCTGCTATACGCTTGGTGCAAGTGCTCCGCTTTCCGCAATGGATACCTGCGTCTGCATGGGTGCATCGGTTTCCGCGCTGCACGGCTACAATAAAGCGCGCGGGGAAGAAGCTGAGCACAAATCTGTCGCTGTGATCGGAGATTCCACCTTTATTCACTCCGGCATTACAGGCCTGATCAATATTGCTTACAATAACAGCAATTCCACCGTGATCATTCTCGACAACTCCATTACAGGTATGACAGGCCACCAACAGAACCCGACCACCGGCAAAAATATTTACGGCGATCCGGCTTCTGCGGTCAGCCTCGAAAAGCTGGCGGAAGCAGTCGGCATCCGTCGTGTCCGTGTTGTGGATCCGTATGATCTGGAAGAGACTCGTAAAGCCATTCGGGAAGAACTCGCCGCAGACGAAGCTTCGGTTATTATTTCCCGCCGTCCCTGCGCATTGCTGAAATATGTGAAGCACAAGGCTCCGCTGAAGGTGGAAAATGCCAAGTGCGTCGGATGCAAGCAGTGTCTGAACATCGGATGCCCGGCGATCAGCATCAAAAACGGTAAATCTGTGATCGACCATACGCAGTGCGTCGGATGCGGCGTCTGCAAAAGTCTTTGCAGACCGGGCGCTATTGTGGAACAGGAGGCAGCGGAATGAACAGCAACGTGAAAAGTGTTTTAATCGTCGGTGTCGGCGGGCAGGGAACTCTGCTGGCCAGCCGTCTGCTCGGCAATGCCGTGATCAGCTGCAAATACGACGTCAAGGTATCGGAAGTTCATGGTATGAGCCAGCGGGGCGGTTCGGTCGTTACGTATGTCCGTTACGGCGAGCATGTCAATTCACCGATCATCGAAACCGGCGAAGCAGATGTTATCATTTCCTTTGAATTACTGGAAGCCGCACGTTATCTTTCTTTTTTGAAAAAGGGAGGTACCGTGATCGTCAACACACAGCAGATCGATCCGATGCCGGTCGTTACCGGCGCAGCACAGTATCCCGGGCAGATTCTGGAGAAAATGCAGGACGCCGGAATTCATACGGTGGCGATCGATGCCTTGAAGCTTGCGGAAGAGGCCGGCTCTTCCAAAGCGGTCAATGTGGTGCTGATGGGCGTTGTTGCGCGTCACATGGAGATCGATAAGGATGTTTGGATCCAGACAATCAGGGAAACGGTTCCGGCAAAATTTGTTGAAATGAACCTGAAAGCTTTCGAGCTCGGGTTTCAGGCGTAATTCCAAACCGATTAAGGAGAGATTGCTATGCCGCAGTATTATGAACCGCAGTTTGAATGTGCTTCCCGGGACGAGATGCACGCCATTCAGTCCAGGCGCTTGTCGGAGATGGTCGAGCGCTGCTACAACAAAGTTCCGTTTTACCGGCGAAAATTTGACGAGATGGGGATAAAGCCGGGCGATATCCGTTCCATCGACGACCTGCAGAAGCTTCCGTTTACCTATAAGCAGGATCTTCGGGACAATTATCCCTATGGACTGTTTGCCTGTGGAAGAGATGAACTGCAAAGAATTCACGCTTCCTCCGGTACGACCGGAAAGCAGACGGTCGTCGGATATACGCAGAACGACCTCGACGTCTGGGCTCGCAGCGTCGCCCGCGGTCTGGTCAGCATCGGCGGAAAAAAGAGCGACTTTGTCCATGTTTCTTATGGCTATGGCCTGTTTACCGGCGGTCTGGGCTTGCATTACGGTGCGGAGAAGCTCGGTGCGACAACGATTCCGGTTTCCTCCGGAAACACAAAGCGTCAGGTGCAGATCATGCAGGACTTTGGTTCGGATATTCTGTGCTGCACGCCGTCCTACGCTATTTTTATCGGTGAAACGATCCGCGATATGGGCATCGATCCGAAATCACTGCCGCTGCGCGCCGGCGTATTCGGCGCAGAACCGTGGACAGAAGGAATGCGCAAACAGATCGAAAGTCTGCTGGCGATCAAAGCGTATGATATTTACGGCCTTTCCGAAATTGCAGGACCGGGCGTTGCCTGCGAATGCGAATACCAGAACGGAATGCATATTCAGGAGGATTTCTTTTATCCGGAGATCATCGACCCGGATACCGAAGAGGTGCTGCCGTACGGTCAATACGGCGAGCTGGTCTTCACCTGCATCGGCAAGGAGGCATTGCCGCTCATCCGTTACCGTACCCGCGATATCTGCAAGCTGGATAATTCCCCGTGCGCCTGCGGCCGTACCACGATCCGCATGGCAAAACCGCAGGGCCGCAGCGACGATATGCTGATCATCCGCGGCGTCAATGTGTTCCCGTCTCAGGTAGAGCATGTTCTGCTGTCTCTCGGCATGGAGCCGAACTATCAGCTGGTGGTTGACCGCATCAACAATCTGGATCGCATGGAGGTTCAGGTCGAAATGTCTGATGCAATGTTCTCCGATACGGTCAGGGATCTTGAAACGGTCGAACGCAAGATCGCCGAGGAACTGCATTCCACACTGAATATTACCGCAAAGGTCCGTCTGCTGGAGCCGCATTCCATTCCCCGCTCCGAAGGAAAAGCAAAGCGTGTCATTGACAATCGTCACATCTGATGCCATAATATAAACAGATCCGGTTTTACAGAATGAAAGGAGCGCGGTCATCATGCAAATTAAACAGCTTTCTGTCTTTGTTGAAAACAAGTCCGGCCGTTTGGCGGAAATTACGGAGACTCTCGCGAAGGCGAACGTGGATATCCGTGCCATTTCGATTGCCGATACAAGCGATTTCGGCATTCTCCGGTTGATCGTAGACCGCCCGGAAGCGGCGGTGGAAGCGCTGCGAAAGGAGAACATGACCGTTTCGCTTACAACAGTCATTGCGATCGGCATCACCGATCAGCCCGGTGAATTTGCCAAGGCGATGCGTGTTTTGGCGGATGCAAGCGTTGGGATCGAATACATGTACGCCTTTATCAGCCGTGACAAAAACAAAGCTTACGTCCTGCTGCGCGTGGATGACAACAATCGCGCAGTGGAATGCCTGCAGGCTGCCGGTATCGAAATTCTGACTGCCGAAGAGATCCACGGCATGTAATCGGCGGGCGAAACACAAAATTTTACAGTCGGCCCGGTGCTGTGGCAGCAATATGCCATTTGACCGGGCCGGTTCTTTTTGCCCTGTTCGCAGGGCGGCAGATCTTCAGGATCGGTGGGGGAGAGTTGGATGATGAATGTATGTACGGAACAAACGGCCCGGCTGCTGCTTCAATGGTACGACCGCAGCAAAAGAGAATTGCCGTGGCGGATGAATCACGATCCCTATCGGGTGTGGGTGTCGGAGATCATGCTGCAGCAAACGCGCGTGGAAGCGGTAATCCCGTATTATGAGCGTTTTTTGCGCCGTTTTCCCGATGTTTTTGCGTTGGCGGAAGCACCGGAGGAGGATGCCGTCAAAGCCTGGGAGGGACTCGGTTATTACAGCAGGGTTCGGAATATGCAAAAGGCCGCACGGATCATTGCCGCGTCCGGCGGCATCTTTCCGCAGAATGCGGATGAACTGCGGAAGCTCCCCGGTTTTGGCGAATATACTGCCGGCGCAGTGGCGTCGATCGCATTTAATCAGCCGGTGCCGGCGGTGGACGGAAATGTCCTGCGTGTGCTGTCGCGTCTGAACTGCGATGATCGGGATATTTCCGAACCGCAGACCAGAAAAAGCGCCGCCCTGCAGATCGGGCAGTGGATCCCGGATGGCAGGGCAGGGGACTTTAATCAGGCAATCATGGATCTTGGTGCGACCGTCTGCCTGCCGACCGGTGAACCGCGGTGCGGAGAATGCCCGCTGCAGCAGCATTGTCTGGCTTTTGCAAAAGGATGCCAGCGCAGTTATCCGGTAAAAGCCCCGAAGCCGGAACGCAGGCAAGAGAAAAAAACGGTTTTTGTGCTGCTTCATGGCGATCTTGCGGCGATACGCCGCCGTCCCGCCGGAGATGTTCTGGCCGGAATGTGGGAGCTGCCTACGGTTTCCGGCTGGCTTTCGGAGCAGGAACAGCGGGAACAGCTTTCCGGATGGGGCGTCCGGCTGCAAAACAATGCCCTGCAGCAGCTTCCGGCCGCAAAACACGTTTTTACACATATCGAATGGCAGATGAAAGGTGTACTGATTCAGGCGGCAGAGCCTGCCGGAACAAAAGGCCTGCGCTGGATCACACCGGAGGAGCGATCCGGCGAGATCGCGATCCCATCCGCTTTCCGCGCTTATCTGCGCTATCTTCCATGATGATTCATAAAAAAATGCTCACTGAAAATTGCGTTCAGTGAGCATTTTTTAGACGTGATCTTTGTATTTGTTACAGCGAGCAGGAGCAGCCCTCTTCATGGTCGCATTCCGGAATAACACCGACGATCGGGGTCGGATCGATCCCCTTGCGGCGATAATAATCGGAAATCGCAGCCTTGATCGCCTGCTCGGCAAGAACGGAGCAATGCACCTTAACGGGCGGCAGACCGTCCAGAGCTTCCATAACCGCCTTGTTGGTCAGCTTGAGCGCATCGTCAAGGGATTTCCCTTTGATCAGCTCCGTCGCCATGGAACTGGTGGCAACAGCTGCGCCACAGCCAAAGGTTTTGAAACGGACATCAACGATTTTGTTGTCTTCTATTTTTAAATACATCCGCATAATATCGCCGCACTTTGGGTTGCCGACTTCGCCGACACCGTTTGCGTCCGGTAATTCACCGACATTTCGGGGATTTGCAAAATGATCCATCACTTTTTCACTGTATGCCATATCCGATAACCGCCTTTCTGTTTATCCGTTCATTCAAATTTAAAGTGATCCGTTCTGCTTGTCCGCGGCAGCGATCCGCTCCCAAAGCGGCGACATATCGCGCAGGCGCGAGACAATCTGCGGCAGGACTTCCAGAATATAATCGACATCCTCTTCCGTGTTCAGCTCATTCAGCGAAATGCGGAGCGAACCGTGAGCTACTTCGTGCGGCAGGCCGATGGCAAGCAGCACATGGCTGGGATCCAGCGAGCCGGAGGTGCAGGCCGAGCCGGATGAGGCGCAGATCCCCTTCATGTCCAGCATCAGCAGGAGCGATTCTCCTTCGATCCCTTCAAAGCACATATTGATATTGCCCGGGAGCCGTTTCACCGGATCGCCGTTCAGGCGGGAATGCGGGATCCTGAGCGCTTCGCGGATCAGTCGGTCGCGCATGGCGGAGATTTTTGCGTTTTTGTTATCAAGATCGCGGTACGCTTCTTCCATTGCGGCACTCAGCCCGACAATTGCCGGAATATTCTCGGTTCCTGCACGGCGTCCCCGCTCCTGAGCGCCGCCTTCGATCAGATTCTGCAGGCGAACGCCTTTTCGTACGTAGAGCAGACCGATCCCCTTCTGCGCATGGATCTTATGGCCCGAAACGGAAAGCAGATCAATCTGCTGCTTGTGCACATCGATCGCGACATGGCCGACCGCCTGAACGGCATCCGTATGAAACAGAACGCCGTGTTTGCGGCAGATTTCGGCCAGCTCATCAATCGGCTGAATCGTACCGATTTCATTGTTGGCGTACATAATGGAAACCAGCGCAGTATCCTCCCGGATGGCTGCCTCCAGTTCCTCGGGGCGGACAAGGCCGTTTTCGTGAACCTCCAGGTATGTGGTTTCAAAGCCTTCCTTTTCGAGCGCGGCAAAGGTGTGCAGTACCGCGTGATGCTCAAATCTTGAGGTGATCAGATGGCGTTTTCCTTTTTTGGCCATCTCATGCGCCACGCCTTTGATCGCCCAGTTGTCGGCTTCGCTTCCGCCGGAAGTAAAAAAGATCTCTCCGGGTTCGGCGCCGAGAAGCGACGCAATTTTTTCACGCGCATTTTCCAGACCGGTTTTGGCGTCACGGCCAACGGAATAAAGGCTGGAAGCATTTCCGTAGTGCTCCGTCAGATAGGGGAGCATCGCTTCCAGAACTTTCGGCGTAACACAGGTAGTTGCCGCGTTGTCAGCATAAACGAAACGGGACATGAATCAAACCTTCTATCTTAAAAAAATATATGAATTGCAGCTGTGTTTCCTCTGCGATATTAATATATACCTTTTTGGTGCATTTTGCAATAGGACGTGCAAAAATTCATAAAATAGAAAAAAAGCAACTCTTTCCGGAGAAAAGAATTGCCTATATTGACGGTTATTTTGCCTTTTCTGCCGCAGCGACTGCCAAACGATCGCAGCGTTCGTTTTCCGGATGCCCGGCATGTCCCTTCAGCCAGACGAAAGTGATCTGGTGCGGTTCGCAAAGCGTCAGCAACTGATCCCAAAGCTCGGGGTTCAGGGCTTTTTCGTGCTTGTTCCGCATCCAGCCGTTTGCCTTCCATTTCTTTGCCCATCCCTTGTTGATTCCGTTGACCAGATACTGCGAATCGGTATAGAGCGTGATCTTACAAGGTTCTTTCAGCAATTTCAAAGCCTCGATGGCTGCCATCAGCTCCATCCGGTTGTTGGTCGTTTCGGCAAACCCCTGCGAGATCTCTTTTTCATATGTCCCGTATCGCAGGATTGCGCCGTAGCCTCCCGGGCCTGGATTGCCGGAACAGGCTCCATCGGTAAAAATTTCAATTTTCTTCATCAGGATCATCCATTCCTTCCGGCAGACGGTGTGCCGTTTCTATATATGTATTATACCGCCAAAGGACCGGTCTGACAATCAAAGAACGTAATATTTTGCAGAAACGGATATTTTCTCTTTGAAATGTCCATACTGTTTATCAGTTCCTGCGCTGTCCGAAAACCTTGCTTGACAGTACACCGGAAAAGCGTTAATATTAATACATATAACTATGTGCAAAATGAAGATTTCTCTCTTTTCCCTTGGTTATAATTGATTATTTTACCGTTTCTTTTTTATTCAGCTTGACAGGAAAAGAGCTGAGAAACGGTCTTAAATAAAAGCGAACAGGAATTCTTTCAGAATCAGCCGCCCTACCAGTGCGGATCAAGCAGCAGGTGCCGATGTTGGGATCGACGCTTTTGTTGAGTTATTTCTGTACAGATGAGTTATGATATGATTGATCACTGATAGAAAAATCCCGTTCCGTAAATTTAATTGGAGGTCATTTTGTGACAGAAGAAAAAAAAGAATTCAGCACATCAAACGAAAACAAATCAACAGCCGACAGCAAGACAGAAACAAAGAACAGCCGCCGTCCCGGCCGAAGAAAAGCGGCAGCTGCAACCGAAAAGAAGAACACAGACAACGTATCGGCGCAGCCTGAGGAACCCAAACAGCCGAAAGCACCCAAACAGGCGGCAAAAAAAGAACCCGAAAACAAGGAAACCCGCCGGACACAGCAAAAAAAACCGGTGCAAAAGGGGAAGCAGGGAGCTTCTGCGAAATCGGGCAGCAGTAAAGCAAAGGCGGCGGCAGACCGGGCTGCAGCGGATGGGCAGCAGGGGCAAAGCACCGCGCGTTCTGCCCGCGCACCGCGCAAAAGCCGTTCCGCAGCACAGGAGCCAAAGATCCGAATTGCTTTTTTGGGCGGTCTGAACGAGATCGGAAAGAACATTACCATGTATGAAACCGATCAGGATATCGTTCTGGTTGATTGCGGTATGGCCTTCCCGGAAGACGATATGCCGGGCATTGATATGGTTATTCCGGACTTTTCTTATCTGGAAAAGAACCGTGAAAAAATTCGCGGAATCGTCCTGACGCACGGCCATGAAGACCACATCGGAGCGCTGCCGTATCTTTTGAAAACGATCAATATTCCGGTATACGGCACGCGGCTGACGCTCGGCCTGGTGGAAGGCAAGCTGCGTGAACACGGCATTCTGGAACGTTCCAGTCTGAATGTTGTCAATGCAGGTCAGATGGTCAACTTCGGCTCGATTCAGGTCGAATTCATTCATGTGAATCACTCCATCCCGGACGCCGTCGGATTCGGGATCCACACTCCGGCAGGCACCATTGTAATGACCGGAGATTTCAAAATTGATACAACGCCGATCCAGGGCGAGATGATCGATCTGGCACGTTTTGCAGAACTGGGACGGGACGGTGTTCTGGCGCTTCTGTCGGATTCCACAAATGCGGAACGCCCCGGTTTTACTGCCAGCGAACGCACCGTCGGCAGCTCCTTCGACATGCTGTTTCAGCGCGCGCAGAACGACCGCATTATTATCGCTACCTTCGCTTCCAACATTCACCGCGTGCAGCAGATCATCAACTGTGCACAGAAATACGGCCGCAAGGTCGCTCTTTCCGGCCGCAGCATGGTCAATGTGATGTCCGTGGCAATGGAGCTTGGTTATCTGGATGTTCCGGACGGCCTGCTGATCGATATCAATATGCTTTCCCGCTATCCGAAGGAAGAGATCGTCCTGATCACGACCGGAAGCCAGGGAGAACCGATGTCGGCGCTTTCCCGCATGGCTTTCTCGGATCACCGCATGGTTGAGGTCGGCCCCGGGGATTTTATCATTATTTCCGCAAATCCGATCCCCGGCAACGAAAAAACCGTCGGCCGTGTGATCAACGAACTGATGATGCGCGGCTGTGAGGTCGTGTACGAGTCCATGTACGAGGTGCATGTTTCCGGCCATGCCTGTCAGGGCGAGATCAAAACGATCCTCGGGATCACAAAGCCGAAATACTTTATTCCGGTTCACGGCGAGCAGAAGCATCTGCAGAAAAACGCTTCGGTCGCACGCGCAATGGGGATCGATCCTGCCAATATCTTTATCGGTGATGTGGGGCAGTGCATTGAGTTAAGCGCCAACGAGCTCCGCCGGGTCAGCGATGTTCCCGCGGGCCGTGTGCTTGTGGACGGTCTGGGTGTCGGCGATGTCGGCAGCGTCGTTCTGCGCGACCGCAAACATCTGGCGCAGGACGGTCTTCTTGTCGTCGTCTGTACCATTGACCAGAACAGCGGACACATCATTTCCGGGCCGGATGTGGTCTCCCGCGGCTTTGTCTATGTGCGCGAAGCAGAAAGCCTCATGAATGACGTACGGGATATGACCAGACGCATTATTGAAACATGCGCGGATCATGACGTCCGCGAGTGGGGAACGATCAAGACTAAGGTCAAGGAATCTGTTTCCAGATTTCTGTTTGATAAAACAAAACGCAATCCGATGATCCTGCCGGTTATCATGGAAGTCTGACCCGGCAGGTTCTGATCGAACGCTGGAGTACGCTGCAATACCTATCAGAAAAGGATGTGAACCCCGGCATGAAAAAAAGAATTTGGGTGAATTCACCCATCACGATCCTGCTGCTGCTTCTGGTGGCTTTTTTGGCCGTGCAGAATTATCTTCTCGGCGGAATGAAAAATACGGCGGTATTGATCGTTCAGGCGGTATGTATTGCTGCCGCCGTGGCGGCGGTTGTTGCGAGCAGAGTGACCTTCCGCCGCTACATACGCCGTTCCGTAGCCGCTGCGGGAAAATATCTGACTGGGGCGCAGAGGCACTCCGCCGAGCAGTTCCCGCTGCCGTTGGCTATTGCCGGAGAACGCGGCGACCTGATCTGGTGCAATCCGCGTTTTGAACAGCAGATCATGCCGGCAGCCGAACTGATCGGAGCGGATCTTTCGGAATGCCTGAACGGACATGCCGTTTCGAAGATCCCTCCGGAAGGACTGGACATCACCTTCCGCAATCGCATGTATACGGTTTTCATGTACCGGGCGACCCGTGAAAACCAGTATGTTTATCTGCTTTATTTTATCGATAATACCCATTACAAACAGATCGCACGCGATTTTGACCGGACACGTCCTTCGGTAGCGATCGCATCGTTCGACAACATGGAAGAGCTGTCTCAGCTGGCCAAGCCGGGCGAGATCACACAGATCGCCGCCGAAGTGGAAATGAAGATCGAGAACTGGGTTTCGCTGGCCGGCGGATTTGTCTGCCGGGTCGGTTCCGGCAAGTATCTGATCATATGGGATCATCAGGCTCTGGAAAAGGCGATGAGCCGCAAATTTGATCTGCTGGACGAAGTTCGGGCGATCCATCTTTCCAACCGGGTCAACGCCACGCTCTCTGTCGGCGTCAGTATCGGGAGCAATTCGGTCCGCGAATGTTATGATACGGCGAGTCAGGCGCTGGATATGGCTCTGGGACGCGGCGGAGATCAGGCGGTTGTTCGTATCGGCAATGAATATAAATTTTTCGGCGGCATTTCAAAGGGAGTGGAAAAACGCAGCCGTGTCCGTTCCCGTGTTGTTGCCAATGCCCTTTCCGCGCTGATTGAAAACAGCAGCCAGGTTTTTGTTATGGGGCACCGCAACTCCGATCTGGACTGTCTCGGTGCTGCGATCGGCATCTGGAGCATCGCCGCCAAGAAATTTGAGAAGCCCGCCCATATTGTGGTCGATCGGGAATCGACGCTGGCCGGCCCGCTGCTGAACGCTTTTATCCGTGACGGCCACGCCGATATGTTCGTATCGCCGATGCAGGCTTTGTCTATGTACGATCAGGAGGCCCTGCTGGTCATTGTTGACACTCACTCCGGTGATTTTCTGGAAAGCCGGGAGGTCTATGATGCCAGCAAACAGGTGGTTGTAATCGATCACCACCGCAAAATGGTCAATTATATCGATCATGCGGTTATTTTCTATCATGAGCCTTACGCCTCCTCTGCATCCGAAATGGTTACGGAGCTGGTAGAATATCTGGGAGAAAGCAAATTAAGCCAGACCGAAGCGGACGCGCTTCTCTCCGGTATTATGCTGGACACGAAGAGCTTTGTGCTGAAAACCGGTGTGCGGACCTTTGAAGCAGCGGCATTTCTTCGCCGCAAAGGAGCCGATACGGTGGAGGTCAAGCGGCTGTTTGCCAATTCTTTTGAAAGCTACCAGCGAAAGTATCAACTGATCGCCGGGGCACAGATTCATCACCGTATGGCGGTCGCCGTATCGGAAGAGGAAGGAGACCTCAGAATTGAAGCGGCGCAGGCTGCCGATGAGCTGCTGAATGTCAGCGGCGTAGATGCTTCTTTTGTGCTGTTCCCGTTCGGCGGAAAAATCAATATCTCCGCCCGCTCCTTTGGTCGGGTCAATGTTCAGCTTATTATGGAAAAAATCGGCGGCGGCGGTCATCTGACAATGGCGGGCGCACAGCTTCCCGGCGAAACCGTGGAACAGGCGCGCAGAAAGCTTTTTGCCGCAATCGATGAATTCAGCCGTGAACGCGGCGTTCTTGCAGCCAACAAGGCAGAAGATTCTGCCGGTTCATAACAGATTCATATCACACATTTACTCAGAAGGGAAGATCGTTCGATGAAGGTTGTTTTATTGGCAGATGTAAAGGGAAGCGGGAAGAAAGGTGAGCTTGTAACCGTTTCCGATGGATATGCCCGCAATTTTCTGCTTCCGCGCAATCTGGCGAAGGAAGCAAATGCGCAGGCAATGAATGAGCTGCGCAACCGCGAGGAATCCATTCGTTTCAAAGTTGAAACCGAAAAGAAAAATGCACAGAACACCGCCGATACCATTAACGGCAAAACGGTAAAGCTTACCGCAAAGGCCGGTCAGGGTGGCCGCCTGTTCGGAGCGGTTACGGCAAAAGAAATTGCAGAGGAACTGAAACGCTCCTTCGGCGTGGAAGTCGATAAACGGAAAATCGTTCTGGAAAACGACATCAAAGCCTTTGGCACCTATGAATGTGAAGTCAAACTTTACAACGGCATTACAGCCAAAATCTACGCAATGGTCAGCGAGCAGCAGTAATCCATCGGAGGTGGTGGAATGGATAATCAATTGAAGATCACCTCCGGCTACGACGGGCTGAATCTGCCTTACAGCCCGGAGGCAGAACAATCCGTATTGGGCGCCGTTCTGCTGGATTCCTCCTGTCTGGACCGCGTGATGGATATTCTGCCGACCCCGGACTATTTTCATCTTTCCAAGCACCAGACGATCTATACCGTCATGCTTGAGAAGATCACAAACGGGGAAAAAATCGATTTTGTCACCATATTGGATCGTCTGCGCGCCGAAAAAGACTTCGACGAGCTGAACGACAAAACGTATCTGCTGCAGTTGGCCAACCTTGTTCCCAGTATTGCCAATGTAGAAATCTATGCGGGCATCGTGCGCGAGAAATACGAAATCCGGACGCTGATCACCACTGCGCGCGATATTGTGGAATCTGCTGCGGACGGAAACGGGGATCCTGCTGAGCTGCTGGATTCCGCCGAAGAAAAGATCATGGGCATCCGCAGCGAAAAACGCACCAGCGGACTGCAGCATATCCGCGATGTTCTGGTAAAGGCCTACGACACGATTGAGCAGCTCAGCCAGCCGGGAGCAGAAAATTTTCGTGTTCCTACCGGTATTTCGGAGCTGGATGAAATGATCTCCGGTCTGAATAAGACCGACCTGATCCTTCTGGCGGCCCGCCCCGGTATGGGCAAAACGAGCTTTGCGCTGAATATTGTGCGCTACGCTGCGCTGAACGCCGGGAAAAAGGTTGCCTTCTTTTCGCTGGAAATGAGCCGTGAACAGTTGGCTACCCGGCTGCTCTCTTCCGAAGCGCTCGTATCCAGTGAAAAACTGCGCAGCGGAAAGCTGCAGGACAGTGACTGGCGCAAGATCGCAGCCGCAACGGATGTGTTGAGCAAGGCGGAGATTTATTTTGACGATGCGCCCAATATCACCGTTCCGGAGATGAAGGCCCGTCTCCGCCGTCTGGGCGGCGTAGATCTTGTGGTGATCGACTACCTTCAGCTGATGTCTACCGGAAAACGAACGGAAAATCGTGTGCAGGAGATTTCGGAGATCACACGAAACCTGAAAATCCTCGCTAAAGAGTTTGATGTTCCCGTGCTGACGCTTTCCCAGCTTTCCCGAAGCACAGAAAGCCGGACCTCGCACAAGCCGATGCTTTCCGATCTGCGTGATTCCGGTTCGATTGAGCAGGATGCTGATATCGTCATGTTTCTGTATCGCGAGGATTATTATCAGGATGGCGAAAAGGATGCAGAAACAAAGGATAACAATCAGAGTGAATGTATTGTGGCAAAGAACCGCCATGGGCGCACGGATTCCGTAAAACTGCACTGGCAGGGTGAATTTACCCGCTTTACCGGGCAGGAGGTCATCCACCGTGAAGGATAAGGTACTGGCCACCATTGCGGAACACCGGATGCTTTCTCCGGGAGATACCGTGATCGTGGCCGTTTCCGGCGGCGCCGATTCCATGTGCCTGCTTTCTCTGTTGTCCGGCCTTCAGAACGAAATGAAGATACGCGTTATCGCGGCTCACATGAACCATCTGCTGCGGGGAGCAGAGGCTGACCGGGACGAATTGTTTGTAACAGACTGGTGCCGGCAGCACGAAATCCCGCTTCAGGTTGAAAGAAAAAACATTGCCGGTCTGGCGCGCGCGCGCAGGATCGGTACCGAAGAGTGCGGCAGGGAAGAGCGCTATGCTTTTTTCCGCCGGCTCTCCCAACAGTTTTCCGCCGCAAAAATTGCTACTGCACATACGCTTTCCGATCAGATGGAGACGGTTTTGCTGCATCTGACGCGCGGTTCCGGCAGCAGAGGGCTTTGCGGAATCCCGCCGGTGCGCGGAAATATTATTCGTCCTCTTTTGAACTGCACCCGGGCCGAAATTGAGGAATATTGCCGTCAAAATGCCATACCCTATGTGTTGGATGTCACGAACGGCGATCCTTCTTACGCACGGAATCGTATCCGGCTGCAGGTGATCCCGGAACTGGAGAAGATTAATCCCGGTTTTTCAGAAGCCGTCCGCAGAATGACGGGGCAGATGACGGCGCAGGAAGAATATCTGACGGCGCGTGCGGAAGAAACGCTGCAGAATGCGCGGCAGGAGTACGGTTATTCCGTCGGGATGCTTTCTGCGGTGCCGGCGGTGATCCGTTTGCGGTGCTGCCGGATCGCTGCGGAAAAAAACGGCGTTTCCGATCTTGAGGAACGCCATCTGAAACAGCTCGACCGTCTTTTATTCCACGGCGGCCGGTGCTCGCTCCCCGGGGAGATCACTGCAGATGTTTTCCGCAGCCAGCTGCGCTTTATCTCTTCCGGTGCGCTTCGGTCAGAATCCTTCCGGATCCCGATTACGCCCCCGCAAACGTGCCGGGTAGGGCGAAAGAAATATTCCTTTGAGACGGTCGATGCAAAATTCTTTTTGGAAAATCGGAAAGTTTACAAAAAGTTTGTATCTGCTGCGCTAAACTATGATACAATATCGGGCAGTATAGTGTTGCGAAGCCGCCTTCCCGGCGATACGTTTCAGCCGGCCGGCCGCGGAGTAACCAAAACATTGAAAAAAATGTTCAACGAGCGGGGGGTTCCACCGGAACAGCGCGGACAGTTAGCCGTGATGGAATCCGACGGAATGATTTTTTGGGTGGAGGGATTCGGTGGGTCCGAGCAGGCCAGGCTTTTTCCCGACACACATAAAATATTATTGATCATTGTGGAGGAATCGGAATGAGCTTGCATGACGACATCAAAGAAGTTTTGATCAATGAAGAACAGCTCAAAAACAAAGTTGCGGAATTAGGCCGGATCATCAGTAAAGACTATGCGGGGAAAAATCTTTTGATGGTCAGCGTGCTGAAAGGATCGGTCATTTTTATGTCTGACCTGATGCGTGCAATCGAAATTCCGTGCCGGATCGATTTCATGTCGGTTTCCAGCTACGGTTCGGGAACAAAAACATCCGGAGTTGTAAAAATCATTAAGGATCTGGATATTCCGCTGAAAGGCTTCGATGTTCTGGTCGTGGAGGACATTCTGGACAGCGGCATGACGCTCAGTTATTTGCTCGAGATTCTGCGGAGCCGTGAACCGGCCAGCATCCGGCTTTGCACGCTGTTTGACAAGCCCTCCCGCCGGAAGGTCAATATCCACGCGGATTATACCGGCTTCGAGGTTCCCGATGAATTTATTGTCGGTTACGGTTTGGATTATGATGAAAAATATCGCAATCTTCCGTATGTAGGTATTTTGAAACCGTGCATTTATGAATAATTCGGACAACAGCTGCCTGGCCGCTTGTCTGAAAGGAGTTGAAAATCGTTTTGAGCAATCGAAAAACCTTGCGGAACATTGCGTTGTACATTGGTATCCCGCTGCTGCTCATTCTGATCGTTACCATGTTCGTCCGAAACCAGAGCACGGAAACGATCCGTTATTCCGAGATCATCGGTTATTTTGAACGGGGAGAGGTCAAGTCGTTCGATCTCGATCTTGGAAGCGGTGAATGTCTGATCACTCTTCAGGATACGACCAAACAGCCGGTGCGCTACAGTGCGCCGAGCATTCCTCTTTTTCTGGAGGATATCCGGCCGTTGGTTCAGGAATACAACAAAGCAAACAGCGATCAGAAAATCGTCTACAATTACAAAGCCCCGGCAGATACCAGCTGGCTGACCAGCATGCTGCCCTATCTGATTTTAATTGTCGGCATGGGGCTGCTGTATTTCTTCATGTTCCGCCGGCTGAGCGGTACCATGGGCGATGCCGGAAAACAGATGAATTTCGGCAAGGCAAAAATCAAGCAGATGTCCGACGAAAAACGAAAAACGACATTTGCCGATGTTGCCGGTGCGGATGAAGAAAAAGAGGAATTGCGCGAGATCGTCGAATTCCTGAAAAATCCGAAAAAATATAACGAGCTTGGAGCGCGGATCCCCAAGGGTGTGCTGCTCGTCGGCCCTCCCGGTACCGGCAAAACTCTGTTGGCGCGCGCCGTTGCCGGAGAGGCAGGCGTTCCGTTCTTCTCTATCTCCGGTTCTGATTTTGTCGAGATGTTTGTCGGTGTCGGCGCTTCGCGTGTCCGCGACCTGTTTGAGCAGGCAAAAAAGAATTCTCCCTGCATTATTTTTATCGATGAAATTGATGCAGTCGGACGTCAGCGCGGTGCCGGTCTCGGCGGCGGACATGATGAACGGGAGCAGACGCTGAATCAGCTTCTGGTTGAAATGGACGGTTTCGGCGCTAACGAAGGCGTGATTATGATCGCCGCTACCAACCGCCCCGATATTCTGGATCCTGCGCTGATGCGCCCCGGCCGTTTTGACCGCCAGGTGATGGTCGGCCGCCCGGATATCAAGGGCAGGGAAGATATTCTGAAGGTGCATGCACGCGGAAAGCCGCTTGCTTCTGATGTTGATCTTTCGGTAATCGCAAAATCCACGGCCGGGTTCACCGGAGCTGATCTGGAAAATCTTTTGAACGAGGCCGCTCTGTTGGCTGCCCGCAAAGATAAAAAAGCGATCACGATGGAGGAAATCGAAGAGGCGACCATTAAAGTGGTGGTCGGCACCGAAAAGAAGTCCCATGTGATGAGCGAGAAAGAAAAGAAGCTTACTGCTTATCATGAAGCCGGTCATGCAGTCGTCACATTTTATTGCCCGACGCAGGATCCGGTTCATCAGATTTCCATCATCCCGCGCGGGATGGCAGGCGGTTTTACCATGTCGCTGCCAACCGAGGATAAATCCTATCGCTCCAAGGGCGAAATGCATGAGGATATTGAAGTTCTGCTCGGCGGCCGCGTTGCGGAAGCCATTGTTCTGCAGGATATTTCGACAGGCGCTTCCAACGATATTGAACGAGCCACCAATCTCGCTCATGCAATGGTCACGAAATACGGTATGAGCGATAAGCTGGGGCCGATCGCATACGGTTCCGATAACAATGAAGTATTTCTTGGCAGAGATATGGGGCATATCCGCAATTATTCCGAGGAGATCGCGTCGGAAATTGACGGCGAAGTCCGCAGCATTATTTCCAACGCCTATAACAGGACGACAGAAATTCTGAAGGAACATCTGGATCAGCTGCACACCGTTGCAAAATATCTGTTTGAAAATGAAAAGGTCGACGGCGAAACGTTTACCCGCCTGATGAACGGAAGCATCAATACGGTTTCTGCTGATTGCCAGCCAACGGTCTGAGTGAAATTCCGAACCCCCGGTCATTCCAACGAGTGATCGGGGATTATTTGTGCTTCTCAACGTATGTAAAGCACAATAACTTTACATGCAATAAAGCAACGATTTCATCCTTTTCGGGGCTATGTTCTTGCAAAAACAAGCAAAACAGCTTATAATTTCAGAGAAAGAACGATGGATGAAAGGGGAGAGGTCGTCCGTTGCACGAAACGATATATGGTTTTCCCGTTGTGGAAGAGCATCATTTTTTCCAGATCACGATCTGCGGGATCTCATATTGTGACGGATCATACCGGATTGAGCGTCGGAATTCTGAGGTGTGTACGCTGGAATATATTCTGCAGGGTACCGGAGAAATTCAACTGCCGGATGGCAGCAGGATCTATCCTTCCAAAGGCGATGTATATCTGCTGCATCAGGGAGAAGACCATCTCTACCGCTCAGACAGCAGCGACCCGTGGGAAAAAATCTGGTGCAACGTATCCGGCAATTTTGTAGAACAGATGATCCGGATGTATCATTTGGAACATGTGCATTGGATTCCTCAATGCTGTATTGAACCGCAGATGCGCCGTTTTCTTGAAATTGCAGCGGATCCTTCACTTTCACGGACCGAAATCTGGGAAAAAGAGGAGCTTCTGTTTCATCAGATCCTGCAGATTCTGTCACGATGCATTTCCACATCTGACCAGCCAGTTCCGAAACAGATGCAGCTTTTACAGGAATATCTGGACCGCAGCCTGAACCGGCCGTTTTCAATGGATCAGCTGTCGCAGATTGCTTCGTTATCGCCGTCGCAGATCAATCGATTGTTCAAGCAGACATTTCAGACCACGCCGTATGAATATCTGCTGACGCGAAAGCTTTCCGTAGCAAAAGAAATGCTGTACAGCACAAGGCTTTCGGTAAAAGAGATCGCATATGCACTCGGTTTTGGGGATGAGCATTATTTTTCAACCTTTTTCCGAAAACGAACCGGGATGACGCCGCTGAGTTATCGCCGTTCCAAACAAAACTGAAGAGCGTGCTGCGTTATGATGGTGCGCTCTTTTTTGATTTTATTCAGGAAAGAAGCGATGATACTTTTTTAAGGATGAACCCCCGGAAGGGGGATGTTTTTTTTGAAACAGATGCAAAACTGAAATCCAATTATACAAAATAATCATTTTGTATAATTGAAATCAGGAACAAAAAGTGTTATGATACTGCCGTACACAAACGCTTTCGCAAACGACGTCGTTTTTTTGTAGGTTTGTCAATGATGTGTTACAGATTAGGGAAAGAAAATAAGACATTCTTAGGCGAGATCCAGTTGAGAGGACGCATGGGGAAATTGTTGTACTGTCTTTGCCAGACAGCGAGCTGTCTGGCAAAATCCTCGAAGGA
>JAQXJH010000029.1 GCA_029008595.1 Bacillota bacterium | reverse complement strand
TACTCCAGAATTCCTGCAGCTGGCCGGGAAGCAGCTCCGCCGAACTGCGCTGCAGCCCGTTCCAGTGCGGCGGCAGCAGATTCCGATATCTGGAAGACAGGAAACGGTCATCAATCAGCAGCACCGCACCGGCGTCCTGTTCGGTGCGGATAACGCGGCCGGCCGCCTGCAGCACCTTATTCATTCCCGGGTATTGGTAGGCAAATTCGAAGCCAGCGCCGTTCAACCGGTCGTAATAGGCGCGCAGGGTATTTGGTTCCTGGCCGACCTGCGGCAGACCGACGCCGACGACCGCCGCGCCGATCAGCTTTTCTCCCGTGAGGTCGACTCCTTCGGAATAAATTCCGCCCAGCACACAGAATCCCAGCAGCGTCCTGCCGTCCGGCTGCTCAAACCGCGAAAGAAAGTCCTCCCGCGCGGCATCGTCCATCTGACGCGCCTGCACCGCCGTTTCGATCTGCGGATAGGCCGACGCAAATTGTTCATACACACGCTCCAGATAAGCATAGCTGGGAAAATAGGCAATATAATGACCCGCCCGCGCGGAAACAAACTGCGCCAGCAGCTCCGCAATGGGCACGATGCTCTGTTCGCGGTCGCCGTAGCGCGTGCTCAGCGGAACACAGAAAAGCCCCAGGCGGGACGGTTCGAACGGAGAAGGCAGCGCAAGGCTTTTGCTGCCTTCCCTGCCGCCGAGAACATCGCGGTAATAATCCAGCGGCGAAAGCGTTGCGGAAAACAGCACGGCCGCCCTCCCTTTCTTCAGGGCTGCGTCCAGCTCCGGAGCGGGATCCATACAGAACAGCCGGACCGAAAGCTCGGAACCGAAGGCACGCAGAAAGGTCACATAGCGCTCGTCGTAAATTTCCAGGATCTTCAGAAAAAAGCGGACGTCAAAAAACAGCGTAAGAACCTCCTGTTCCTGCGCGTGGCCGCGGTGCTCTTCCAGCCAGTTTTCTGCCGCGGCGGCAAAACGGCGCAGCGGCGGTTCCAGCTGTTCCGGCAGCTGTTCCCTGACCTCGCTGCCGCCCAGCTCCTCGCATTCCTTCCGCAGGGCAAGCAGCGCGGCATTGACCTGTGAAACGGCGGCGCGGAGCTTGCGGTGTGCTTTGGGCAGCGCCCGGTTCAGCTGCAGAAACGCACTTTTGTTCAGCTGCGCCGAAAACATTTCCCGGCTGCGGTCTACCAGATTGTGCGCTTCATCGATCAGGAACAGATAGTCGCCGCCCTTTCCGTCAAAAAAACGCTGCAGATGAACCGTAGGGTCAAAGAGATAATTATAATCGCAGATGACCGCGTCGCACCAGAGGCTGAGATCCAGCGACAGCTCATACGGGCAGAGCACCGCTTTTTTGGCTGCCGTTTCGATCGTTTCCCGTGTAAAATCGCAGTTTTCCTGCAGCAGGGAATAGACCGTATCGTTGACGCGGTCAAAATAATCGGCCGCATAAGGGCAGGCCTCCGGCGTACAGTTCCGTTCCTCCAGAAAGCAGACTTTGTCCTTGGCGGTAATGGTGATCGTTTTCAGGCTCAGCTCCGGTGAAGCTGCCCGCAGCCGGGCGACCGCATCCTCCGCCGCGCGGCGGGTAACGGTTTTTGCCGTCAGATAAAAAAGCGTATCGCCCGTTTCCTCCCCCATCGCTTTCAGCGCAGGAAAAATTGTGGACATCGTTTTGCCGATCCCGGTGGGCGCAGAACAGAAGAGCCTGCCTCCCTGCCGCACCGTACGGTACACGGCAGCAGCCAGCTTTCTCTGACCGGCACGGTACTCCGCAAACGGAAAGGCAAGGCCTCGCAGAGACCGGTTGCGCCGTTCACGCCATTCCAGCTGCATTTTTGCCCAGCGCTGATACCGCTGCAGCAGTTCCTCCAGCCGTCTCTCCAGCTCCTGCGCGGTAAAGCTTTTCCGGAAACGCCGGATCTCTCCGGTATCCACCTGATAATACGTCAGGCGGACATCCGCACCCGCAAGGCCGCGCTGTTCGCAGACGATCTGCGCATAGCAGCAGCCCTGTGCCCAATGCGCCGGGCAGAAATCCTCCCCGATCTGTTCGAGCGGAACCTCTGTCGTTTTGATCTCGTCGATCACCGTCACGCCGTTTTCCTCAAAAATGCCGTCCGCTCTGCCCTGCAGATGGTAAACGATCCCGCCGGATTCGCGCTCCGCAGACAGAGCGACCTCTGCTTCGTAGCCTTTTCCGGCCTCTTTCTGCAGCCTGCGGTGGATCCGGCTCCCTTCGGCCGCGCGCTCTGCCCCGCCTGAAGAGCTGTTGATGCTGCCGCTTTTTAAAATGAAATCCACCAACCGGCGGATCGGCAGAACGATCTTCACAATAACGGCTCCTTTCCGTCTCCCGCAGAATCTTCCGTCCCATCTGCGCAGCACACCGGCGCTTTTCGCAGGGCGGCCGCAGAAGGATCTTCTTCAGTATATCACATTATCGCTGGAAAGAACATTCGATTTTACAGTCCTTTACTTGTTTTTTACGTTTGCCCGCATTCGGGTTTTACAACGGGGCGGTATACTGAGGACAACAAAAAATGAAAAGGATGATTTGAAATGAAAAAAATCGTAAGTCTCGCCATTGCATCCGCAATGCTTCTGTTGGCGATGACCGGCTGCAGCACCTCCGCTCCGGCCAGCAGCGCGACCGGCACTGAAAGCTCCACTCCGGCGGCGGATTTCAACGCAGGCCACGAGATCTCCATCATCTCCCGCGAGGACGGTTCCGGCACCCGCGGCGCGTTCATCGAGCTGTTCGGCATTGAAGAAAAGGATGCTGACGGAAACAAGGTGGACAAGACCACGGAAGAGGCAACGATCACCGACAAGACCAGCGTCATGCTGACGACCGTTTCCGGCAACGAATACGCCATCGGTTACGTTTCTCTCGGTTCCCTCAACGACACCGTAAAAGCGCTGAAGGTTGACGGCGCAGAAGCTACGGCCGAAAATATCAAGGCCGGAACCTATAAGATCAGCCGCCCGTTCAACATTGCCACCAAAGGCGAAGCGACCGGTCTGGCCAAGGACTTTATTGACTACATCATGAGCGCGGAAGGCCAGGCGATCGTCAACGATAACGGTTATATCTCCGTCGTCGACAATGCTGCCGCATTTGCCGGAACAAAGCCGGAAGGCAAGATCCTCGTTTCGGGTTCCTCCTCTGTAACGCCCGTCATGCAGAAGCTCGCGGAGGCGTACATGAAGATCAACACCGGCGCCACCGTTGATGTCCAGCAGACCGATTCCTCCAACGGGATGAAGGACACGATCGCCGGGAACTGCGACATCGGCATGGCTTCCCGCGAACTGAAGGAAAGCGAAGCCGCCGAGCTGAATTCCCTCTCGATCGCGATCGATGGTGTTGCGGTCATTGTCAACCCGGCCAACCCGCTCGATTCCATCACCAGCGAACAGGTCAAATCGATCTACACCGGTGAAAGCACCGTTTGGGACGCCATCGTAAAATAAACAATCCCGTTTTTCCTCCCCGCTGCCGGCATAAAGAGCATTGGTCTCTTTATGCCGTGCGGCGATTTTGGGAATCGGCCAGAAGAAAGAAAGGTTGCTTCGATGACAAAAACACAAGGCCGGCTGCGGACCGCAAAATTCCGGGAAACCTTTTTCAGGATCCTCTTTCTGATCGCTGCGCTCACATCGATCGCAGCAGTTCTGCTGATCTGTATTTTTCTGTTTGCCAACGGGATCCCCGCCATGGCAGAGATCGGTTTTTTTAAATTTCTGTTCGGAAAAAAGTGGGCTCCGACAAACAGTGAACCGTCCTTCGGCATTTTCCCGATGATCGTCGGCAGCCTTTATGTTACGGCCGGCGCTGCGGTGATCGGCGTGCCGATCGGCATTCTGACCGCCGTTTATCTGGCAAAATTCTGCCCGCCCGGGCTGTATCGCTTTCTGAAGCCTGCTGTTGACCTGCTGGCCGGGATTCCGTCGATCGTCTACGGATTTTTCGGGCTGGTGGTCATCGTCCCGCTGGTTCGCAATTCCTTCGACAAGGGCGACGGCATGTGCATTCTCACCGCTTCCGTTCTGCTCGGGATCATGATCCTGCCGACGATCATCGGCGTCAGCGAAGCGGCGATCCGTGCGGTGCCGCAAAGCTATTATGAAGGCGCGCTGGCGCTGGGAGCAACCCACGAACGCAGCGTTTTCTTCACGGTGCTGCCGGCCGCAAAAAGCGGCGTGATGGCCGGAGTGATCCTCGGGATCGGCCGGGCTATCGGCGAAACAATGGCGGTTGTTATGATCGTCGGCAATCAGGCCCGGATGCCTTCCAGCATTCTGAAGGGCGTGCGCACGCTGACCACCAATATCGTGCTGGAAATGGGTTACGCGGCCGATCTTCACCGTGAAGCGCTGATCGCTACCGCTGTGGTGCTGTTTGTTTTCATTCTGATCATCAATGTTTCCTTTTCCCTGCTCAAGCGCAAGGACAGCGCAAAGGAGTGAACTGCATGAAAGAAAAGCTTCTCACCCGCTTCCGCAATTACCGCAGACACCCTTTTTCCCTTTTTCTTTTCATCGCCACCTCGCTTGCTGCGCTGATCACCTTCTGCGTGCTCGCTTTTCTGGTGGCCTATATTCTCATCAACGGCATTCCGCACCTTCAGCCGTCGCTGTTTGAATGGAAATACACAACGGACAACCAATCTGTTGTTCCCGCAATGATCAACACCATTTCCATCACGGTACTTTCTCTGCTGATCGCTGTCCCGCTCGGCATTGCCTCCGCGATTTACCTGACGGAATATGCCAACAAGAAAAGCCCCGTTGTCACGGTGATCTCCATGACCGCGGAAACGCTTTCCGGAATTCCTTCCATCGTTTACGGGCTGTTCGGCAATCTGTTTTTTCTGACGGCGCTCGGCTGGGGCTACTCCCTGCTTTCCGGCGCGTTTACGCTGGCGATCATGATCCTTCCGCTGGTCATGCGCACCACACAGGAAGCGCTGATCTCGGTACCGGTCTCCTACCGCGAGGGAAGCTTCGGGCTTGGCGCCGGAAAGCTGCGCACCATTTTCCGCGTGGTCCTGCCATCGGCGGTACCGGGGATTCTTTCCGGCGTCATTCTTTCCGTCGGGCGCATCGTCGGCGAAACCGCCGCGCTGATTTTTACCTCCGGCTCCGTGGCAAAGCTTGCGACGGGGATTTTTTCCGGCGGACGGACGCTGGCTGTACACATGTATGTTCTCTCCGGCGAAGGGCTGTATTTTGACCAGGCATACGCCACTGCGGTCGTTCTTCTGGTCATTGTGCTGATCATCAACATGATCTCGAACACGATCGCCAAACGCCTGACCCGGAGCCAGCACGAGGATTGAGCGGACAGACTGCCGCACAGAAAGGACGAAACAACGGCATGAATAAATTTGAAATTGACGGGCTGAACCTGTATTACGGCGATTTTCACGCGCTGAAGGATATTTCCGTCGCGTTCCCGAAAAATGAGATTTCCGCGCTGATCGGGCCTTCGGGCTGCGGAAAATCGACGCTGCTCAAATGTCTCAACCGTATGAATGATCTGGTCGACCGCTGTAAGATTACCGGGAAAGTGCTGCTGGACGGCGAAGATATCTACGGCAATATGGACGTGAATACGCTGCGCCGCCGGGTCGGAATGGTGTTCCAGAAGGCAAATCCCTTCCCGATGAGCATTTACGACAACGTCGCTTACGGGCCGCGCACCCATGGGATCCGTTCGCGCGCAAAGCTGGACGCCCTGGTGGAACGCAGCCTGCGCCAGGCGGCGATCTGGGACGAAGTCAAGGACCGGCTGAAAAAAAGCGCGCTCGGCCTTTCCGGCGGGCAGCAGCAGCGGCTTTGCATCGCGCGGGCGCTTGCGGTAGAACCCGAAGTCCTGCTGATGGACGAATCCACCTCCGCGCTGGATCCGATCTCCACTTCCAAAATCGAAGACCTTGTGAGCGACCTGAAAAAGGAGTATACTATTATCATGGTGACGCACAATATGCAGCAGGCCGCCCGCATTTCGGATAAAACTGCGTTTTTTCTGCTCGGAGACCTGGTTGAATTCGGCCCGACCGAAGAGCTGTTCTCCATGCCGAAGGACAAACGCACCGAAAATTATATCACCGGAAGATTCGGCTGATCTCTGTTTGAAAATATGCCGGAGCTTCCCGAAGAAAAGGATGGCTTACGATTATGCGAAACCGTTTTGACCGGGAACTGGAACTGCTGAACAATGAACTGCTGGAGATGGCCGCGCTGATCGAAAACGCGATCGTGACGGCTGCGCACGCGCTGACCTCCCACAACGAGGAGCTGGCACGCGAGGCGATCCGCTTTGATTCCACGGTGGATGAAAAAGAGCGGGATATTGAACGGCGCTGCCTGAAGCTGCTGCTGCAGCAACAGCCCGTTGCAACCGACCTGCGCGTGATCTCCACTGCGCTGAAAATGATCACGGACATGGAACGCATCGGCGATCAGGCCGCCGATATTTCCGAGCTGACGCTTCAACTGAAGCATTCCGATTATGAGCGCAACATGGAACACATTACAAAAATGGCCGATGCGACTGTAAAAATGGTCAAGGAAAGCATCGACGCCTTTGTCAGCCGCGATCTTGACCTTGCCCGCCGGGTGATGGATTACGACGACGTGGTGGACGATCTGTTCGATCAGGTGAAAAATGATCTGATCCGCCTGGTCCGTCAGGACGCCGAAAGCGGTGAACAGGCGGTCGATCTGCTGATCATCGCCAAGTATTTTGAACGGATCGGCGACCACGCGACAAACATTGCAGAATGGGCGGAATTTTCGATTACAGGAATTCATAAAAACGAAAGGATCCTATGACGCTATGATCTATCTTGTGGAGGACGACGACAACATCCGGGAGCTGGAGGAATATGCGCTGCGCAGCGGCGGCTTTGACACGAAAAGCTTTGCAAACGGCAGCGACTTTTTTGCCGCGTGCCGTGAAGAGCTTCCCGACCTTGTGCTGCTGGACATCATGCTGCCGGAGGAAGACGGCTTGCAGATCCTGCGCCGGCTGCGCGCCGACCCCTCGGCCGGTGCGGTGCCGGTCATTATGGTCACGGCAAAAACGACCGAGCTGGACGTTGTAAAGGGGCTTGACCTCGGCGCGGACGATTATATTCCGAAGCCATTCGGGGTCATGGAGCTGATCTCCCGCGTGAAGGCTGTTCTGCGCCGGACGGAGCGCACGGCCGCTCCGGAACCGGAGACGGTTCTTTCCTGCGGGGAAATCCGCATGGATGACAAGCAGCGGGTGGTCACTGCCGGCGGCAGCGTTTGCGAATTGACCTACAAGGAATACGAACTGCTCAAACTGCTGCTGCGCAACCAGCGGCTGGTGCTGACGCGCGAAAAGATCCTGCAGTCCGTCTGGGGCTACAGTTTTGAGGGCGAGACCCGCACGGTGGACATGCACATCAAAACGCTCCGCCAGAAGCTCGGAACATCCGGTTCGCTGATCAGAACCGTGCGCAACGTCGGATACAAGATCGAAGCATAAGGAGCTTTGCCGTCCTTCCGGGCGCTGTCGTTTTTCCCCGACGGCTCCGGAGCTTTGGCGGTAACTGGATCCTTCATCGAAAAGGAGGGTGTTTCCTCTTGGAACATAAGATCAAAAAACATATGCTGCTGATCGGCGCAGTGTCCATTTTCTTTACCGCAGCGCTGCTGATCGCAATTTTTTTCAACATCTACCGGACACAGGTCAAAAATGACCTGCAGGCTGCCGGTCAGCTGGCTTCCGCCGGGGAAGCAATCAGCGGCGAGGAATACTTTCCTCTGCTCAAAAGCCGTTATCCCGAGCTTCGCATCACGCTGATCGACAACACCGGCTCCGTTATTTACGACAGCGAGGGCAGCGCCGGAAGCATGGAAGACCATTCCTCCCGCCCGGAGATCGCAGCGGCCAGACAGGACGGCGAGGGCTTTGCGCTGCGCCATTCCAGCACGCTGGATGAGACCATGTATTATTATGCGCTCCGGCTTTCGGACGGGCGGATTCTTCGGGTCGCCCGCGCCGCGCACAGCTTCCGCTGGGTCGTACAGAGCGCCGTTCCGCTGCTGCTGATCGTCTGCATCTTCATGTTCGTGCTCTGCATGGTACTTTCCTCCGTTCTGACCAAACGGATCCTGGCGCCGGTCAACGCCATGCAGTCGCACCTTTATGACGCCGATCCCGACGATATTTACGAGGAGCTTTCTCCCTTTCTGGCCGCGATCCGCCGCCAGCAAAGCAGCCTGCAGGCGCAGAAGGAACGGCTGGAGCGCGAAAAGGACCGGATCACCCTGATCAGCGAAAATATGTCCGAGGGGCTGATCCTGCTCGATACCGACCGCAATATTCTGCTGATCAACCGCAGTGCCGCAGCGCTGCTCAACGCCAAGCCGGGCGATTATACCGGGAGGAATCTCCTGACGCTGACGCGCAGTCTGGAGCTGCTGCAGGCGGTGGAGGATACTGCCGAAAACAGATCCGGCTCCATTGTACTGAACCCCGGAGGGCGGTATGTTCAGGTATTCGTCAGCCCGGCCATGCACAAGGAGCATGTGATCGGCTCGATCTGCTTTGTGCTGGATATCACCGAAAAAACGCTTGCGGAAAAATCCCGTCAGGATTTTACCGCCAACATTTCGCATGAACTGAAAACGCCGATGACCTCTATCTCCGGGTATGCGGAGCTGATTGAAAACGGGCTTGCCAAAGAAGAAGATATCCCGCTGTTTGCCGCCAGGATCCGAAAGGAAGCCGGCCGCCTGATCGCGCTGATCAACGACATTATTGAGCTTTCACAGCTGGACGAAGGCGTTTCCAAAAAGGAATTTGAGCCGGTCGCCCTGCAGGAAACCGTTCAGAAAATCCTTGCTGCGCTTGAAATTCCCGCCAAAAAGGCCGGCGTAACGCTTTCGTTCTCCGGCGAAGAGGCAACGGTATTTGCCAACCGCTCCATGATGGACGAGCTGGTGATGAACCTTTGCGACAATGCCGTGCGCTATAACAAGCCGGGCGGCAGCGTTACGGTCTCCACCGCGCCGGTCAACGGCGACGTGGTGCTGACGGTGCGCGACACGGGGATCGGCATTCCGGAAGCCAGCCAGAGCCGCGTTTTTGAGCGTTTTTACCGCGTTGACAAAAGCCGTTCCAAAGCCTCGGGCGGAACAGGGCTTGGGCTTGCGATCGTCAAGCATATCGTCGAGCTGCACAGCGGAAAAATTACGCTCCGCAGCACCCCCGGCGAAGGAACCGAGATCACGGTCACTCTCCCCTCTTACGTTCGCCGGGCTGCCGCTGCGATCGCCGAAAACGCAGAATGATCCACGGATTTTTCCGGATCTGTTTTGATGCACAACACAGTCTTCGCGGCTGTGTTGTGTTTTTTTGCATTGCATGGTATGATAAGGGCAAGTCCGAAAACACGTTCACGGAGGAATGAACCATGCCGCAGCTGTACAGGAAAGCTCATATTCTGCTCTGGTGCTGCTTTGCGGCATATCTTGCAGCGGTTTTCCGGCTGACGGTATTCCGCACAGGATTTTCGTTTGCCGCGTTCGGCTGCGGCGGAACATGGAATCTCGTGCCGCTTTACGATTTGTGGATCACTCTGCGGGATGACGGATTCCCGGTGTTTGCCCGGCTGTTTTTTGGAAATATCGGTTGGTTTGTGCCGTTCGGCGCTTTTCTTGCCGCTTTGTTTCCGCAAAAAAAGGTGCAGACCGTCTGCCTTGCCGGTTTTTTCTGTTCGGTTCTGATCGAACTGCTGCAGTTCTGTTTCGGCACAGGCATCACCGAGCTGGACGACGTTCTGCTGAACACGTTCGGTGTGTGGCTCGGCTGCTCAGGCTTTCGCTGGATCTTTCGGGAGGGAAACTTTTGAACATCGACTTTTCTTCGCCTGCCGTGCAGCTGGCAGCCGCTCTGACCGGCTGCGTCCTGCTGATCGCGGCAGCAGCTTTTTTCATCCGCCGCGGGAGCCGGCGCAGCAGCAGCGCGGACGAACCGCTTCCTTACCGCATCCGCGATGATTTTCTGACAGACGCGGAATTTCAGTTTTATCAGACTCTGCGCACCTATCTTGGTTCTTCGGTGACCATCTGCCCAAAGGTCTCGCTGGGAGACATCTTTTTTGCTGCCGGGGAAAACCGCGCCGGATTCCTGAACAAGATCAACCGCAAGCATGTTGATTTTCTGCTCTGCGATCCGGAATCCATGGTGCCGGTCTGCGGCGTTGAACTGGACGACAGCACGCATCAGAGGCCGGATCGAATGGAACGCGACCGGTTCGTTGACGCAGTTTACGAGGCCGCCGGGCTGCCGCTGGTTCATGTTCCGCTGCAGAACGGCTACACGCCCGACGAACTGAACGGGTTTTTGGGCGAGCTGGTGGGCTTTGAATGGGAAACCTGCGATACGCGCGAGCCTGCCGTTTATGAAAATCCGGACTGCGCGGTGATCCCGCACTGCCCGAAGTGCGGCGCGCTGATGGTTCTGCGCATTCACCGGGAAGGCGACCGCCGCGGCAAACGCTATTACGGCTGCCCGAATTACCCGAAATGCCACACGGAGGTAGAGCTGCTGCCCAAAATGGATCTGCACACAAAATAGCCTGCACCCCCCTTGCGCAGATTTTTTCTTTTTCCTGTATAAACCAAGGAATAAATGCCCATCCTATTCACATAAATTTTAGCGAAAGGCGGTTTATGATGATGGAAGGCGTTTTGAAAGCTGTGGAACGGCTGCCGGTCATTCTCCGGGAAAAAAACAGCCCCACGGCAACGGATCTGGAGGAAAAGGAAGCGATTCTGCGCGAGCTTCGCGCTGTTTCAGAAAAAATCCGCTGCGCACAGTCCCGTTTCGATCTGGTCTGCGAAAACGATCTGGTGGAAAGCTGCATCTACGAACTGGAGTCGCTGCATGCAAAATACCGTTTTTTGCTGCAGAAAGCGCGTCAGATGGGAATTCGCCGTCAGCCCTTTACCATGGACTGCTCCGCACGCTGAAACAAAAAAAGAAAACCTCCCTGATCCGGCGCCATTCGCAACAAAGCCGGATCAAGGAGGAATTTTTTATGACTGGATGGAAAATTGCTGCATCTGCTCTCGGCATCATTTGCTTTGTATGCGGCATTGAGCTGTTTGCACGCGCCAGGCATCCGCTGAAAAGCGGGCTTGGTGAAATTCTGCGCGGGGAACTGGCGCTGCTTGCCGTCGCCGTCAGCGGGATCTGGACCGGAGTGAGCCTTCCGCTGAGCCTTGCTTCTGCCGGTTTTGCCGCTGCGGCCGGGATCCCCGGCGTGATCGCCATGCTGCTGGTCAGACTGATCCTGCCTGCTGCATAGAATCCTGTGCCGTCAGCCAAGCTCGTGGCGGTCCGTAATAGTGACGGTATCGCTTTCCGTTCCGTCAAGCTCCAGAACAAGGATCTCATTCTCTTCCTTCAGCAGAACGCCGGGCAGATACAGCGACTTTTGCGGCCCGATGTTCCAGTATCTCCCCAGGTTGAACCCGTTTACAAAAACGATTCCCTTGGTAAAGCCGTCCGGATGCACAAAGCAGTCTGCCTGCGAGGAGGCTGCAAACGTCCCGCGCAGCACGGCGGGCTTCTGCGCGCTGATACCGTCGGTAAACTGCAGCTTTTCCAGATTGTTCAGCGGCATGGTACAGATCTCCCAGTGCGAGAATTGCTGGTTGCCCAGACGGACGCAGCCGGTAATGCCCTTGCGGTCGATCAGCCGCGGGCCGTAGTTGACGCGCCCCATCGCCTCCACCAGAATTTCCAGCGTGGCGCCCTGCCGCGGAACCGGCGGCAGCTGCACCGACGGCGAGCTGTCGTTGCGGTAAATTACGCCAAGGAGCCTGCCGTCCAGAAAAACATGCGCACGGTCATGCAGGCCGTCGATAAACAGCGTATTCGAACGGTACGCGCCGGCAAGCCTTGTCCGGTAAAGGATCATACCGCTGTTCTGGCCAAGCTGCTCCATCGTCCGGGGAGAAACCGCCTTGTGCAGCTCGCCGATCCGTTCTGCCTGCTCCAGCAGCGAGGCCGACTGCGTCAGACGGACGCTGCCGATGTTCTGCAGCGCCGGAGAATCAGGCAGCGGCTCCGGCACAAGACCGGCCGCCTCGTGCAGCATTCTGCGCACGGCGTGATACTTTGGCGTGTAATCGCCCCATTCCGTCAGCAGCGCATCGTCGTCGTAGCTCGTAACAGTCGGTTCGTACCCACTGTCGTGATTGGCCCCGGCAGTAAACCCGAAGTTTGTCCCGCCGTGGAACATATAAAAACTGAAGCTTGCGTGCAGCTCCAGAAAGGTTTTCAGCTCCGCTTCCACATTTTCGACCTTTTGCGTATGATGCTGCTCTCCCCAATGGTCAAACCAGCCGTTCCAGAATTCGCCGCACATCAGCGGTTTGCCCGGGTCAAATTCGCGCAGCTTTTCAAAGGCTTCTCCGGTGCGCGAACCGAAATTGACGACCTTGAGCAGTTCCGGCAGCGTTCCGCCGGTCAACATCCCATCGTCCGGCCCGTCGGAGGTAAAGAGCGGCACCGTGATCCCGTTTTCACGCATCATGCGTTCCAGCGCACGCAGATATTCCTTGTCGTTTCCAAAGCTGCCGTATTCGTTTTCCACCTGCATCATCAGAATATTGCCGCCGCGATCCAATTGATGCGCCGCCAGACGCGGCAGCAGCTCCCGATAAAAATCCGCGACACAGGACAGATACGGTTCCTCCGCGCAGCGTACATGAAGCTCCGGTTCCCGGAGCAGCCACGCCGGAAGTCCGCCGAAATCCCACTCGGCACAGATGTATGGCGACGGACGAACGATCGCATACAGCCCCAGCTGCTGCGCCGTATTCAAAAACCGCTCTATGTCCAGCATGCCCGAAAAATCAAAGACTCCCTGCTGCGGTTCATGCAGATTCCAGCACACATAGGTTTCCACCGTATTGAAGCCGGCCAGCTTCAGCTTGCGTAGACGATCCTCCCAATATTCCGGCAGCGTGCGGAAATAATGGATGGCCCCCGCACGGATCTGAAATTTCTCTCCGTTGAGATAAAAATGTTCTCCGCGAATTTCCAGCATCGGTTCATCTCCCCTTCTGCAGGATTCAAAGAATCCAAAACAGTTTTTTCTCTGCTGCGCTGCTGCAGGCAGCATCCTACAGACAGCACGGGCAAGTATCGGTTTGATTGTAGCAAACCGCAAAGCAAAAAACAATGCAACTCGGATGCATTTTTGAGTAGAAAAGTTGCAGAGAGAAAAAAGTTTTACAGAATCCTTGCTGCCGATTCATGAAATCTGGCTATTCTTTCTTTTTTTCAGCGTTTTTTCTTGAAAAACCGTTGACTTTTGCAAATGGAATGATATAATTTATTTAATGAATAAATAAATAGACAGGAGCAGGAACATGACGGCAAAAAAAACGGTCGGAAATGCGCAGCTGATGCAGAAAATGAACCGCCTGCAGGTATTGGATTTTATTCGGCACAACGAGCCTGTCTCCCGCCCTGCAGTTGCAGAAGCCACCGGGCTTTCGCTTTCTTCCATCACGAACATTGTCAATTATCTGATGGAGCAGCGCGTTGTAGCGGAAACCGGCGTGGAAAACATGAGCCGGGTCGGCCGCAAAGCCACTTTGCTGCAGTTTAACGGACGGGCCTACCGTTTGATCTGCGTTTATCTGGAAAGCGAAAAGCTGACGGTCTGCTGCACCGATCTGACCGGCGTGATCTACGACAAAAACTCGGTCGCTCTGCCCGTTTTCAGCGAGGACGAAAAGGGTTCGCGGGAGATCCTGCAGTATATCCGCGACGCTGTGATGCCGATGCTCAACCGCAACCGGGAAGAAAACATTCTCGGCATCGGGATCGCCGTTTCCGGTCTCGTGCTGGAGGACAGCAACTATGTGCTTTCCATCAGCCTGCGCTGGAAGGCGTACAACGTCCGTCAGGAGCTGGAAGAATACTTCAACAAGCCTGTTTTTATTGAAAATATTTCGATTACCCGCGCCGTCTGGCAGCTGAGCCACGAAAAAGGCATTCGCGAACGCAATGTAATGTTTCTGGACCTTGACAACGGCGTCGGCGCCGTTCAGTTTATCAACGGAAAGCTCAACCGCTCCCTGATCGGCGAGATCGGCCACACGACCGTTGAACGCAGCGGAGACGTCTGTTTCTGCGGCAACCACGGTTGTCTGGAGGCAATGTGTTCCCCGGAACGCATTGTGCGGCTCTACCGTGAAGCGCACCCGGAATGCCCCGACGCAGCTTTTGCCGATGTGGTCGAGGCCTGCCGCCGCAAGGACGCCGATGCCGTAAGGATCATTGACGAGTGCGGCGAATACCTCGGGATCGGTCTTGCAAACGTGATCAATATTTTCCACCCGGAAAAAATCATTCTGAACAGCGGAACCTATGCCGGCTGCGAAGAGTTTTTCCGCGCGGCGATCGGCTGCATGAAGCGGCGCTCGTATTCCGAGCTGATCCGGAAGCTGACGGTGGAGCAGGTCTGCATTGACGACAGCGATTCCTGCCGCGGGATCTCCGTCCATCTGTGCGACAGCGTTTTCGAATCGGTGTTCCCGCTCTGATTTCCGCAATACACTTGAACCGTTTTCGGTTCAGGGTATTAATAATTCTTTTTAAGGAGGCAGTTCCCATGAGTGAAACCAGCAAGTCCAACAAGCTCAGCGTCGGTAAAGAATCGGAAGGCGGCATTACCAGCAGTTACGCCGTTGACGAGAACGTACATCTGAAAGTTCCCTATTCCTTCTTCGGCAGCATCTATGACGAGGCGGAAGAAAAGGCTGTACTGGATGCGATGCATAAGGATTCTTTGACCATGGGGCCAAAGGTTCAGGAGTTCCAGCACATGTTCAAGGAAAAGCTCGGCGTCAAGCACGCGCTGGCTGTTTCCAACTGCACGACCGGTCTGCATGTTATTTCGCAGGCGATCGGTCTGCGCCCCGGCGATGAGGTCATCGTGACCCCGAACACCTTTGTCGCCACTTCTCTGGTCATCGTCAAGGAAGGCGCTACCCCGGTTTATGCCGATATCGATCCGCGCACCTTCAACATTGACCCGGCTCAGGTTGAAAAACTGGTCACCAACCGCACCAAGGCGATCTACGTCGTTCATTACGGCGGACAGATGGTCGATATGGATCCGATCATGGATATTGCAAAGCGCTATCACCTGATCGTTGTGGAAGACTGCGCACACGCACCGGGCGCGACCTACAAGGGCCGTCAGGCCGGCTCCATCGGCGATTTCGCAAGCTTCAGCTTCCATTCGCTGAAAAACATCACCACCCTCGGCGAAGGCGGTATGGTCACCTGCAACAACGATATGTATGCAGAAGCGATCGACAAGCTCCGCTGCATGGGCAACTTCAACTGGGAGCAGCAGACCGATTACTGGATCCCCTCTCATTTTGACAACCGTCTGGTCGGCGGCAAATGGGGCAACAACTACCGCATGAACGAAGCGCAGGGCGCCGTTGGTGTGGAGCAGATGAAGAAGCTCGAAATGCTCAACGAAAAGCGCATTGAGATCGGCCGCTACATCACCGAAGGCATCAGCGGCATCAAGGGCGTTACCCCGGTTTACGAAGATCCGAACTGCAGACACATCTATCACCTCTACACCGTCTGCATCGAGGAAAAAGAGCTGGGCGCTTCCCGCGACGATTTCCTGCGCTGCCTGTACAGAGAAGAAGGCATTCAGGGCATCCTGCACTATCAGCCGACGTATGACCTGCAGGCCTTCCAGCAGTATAAGCCTGTTTCTCACTGCCCGAACGCAGAAGACTTCTTCTATCGCAGAGAGTTCAACACGCCGCAGCATCCGCGTCTGACCAAGGACGACTGCGACATGATCATTGCGGGTATCCGCAACGCTGCCAAGAAGGTCCGCAAATAATCTGACCGGCAGCTTTCACTCATTGCAGTGAACGGCCCCTGTGCCGTTCCGGTTCAGCGGAATTGCACAGGGGTCTTTTCTCTTTCTTTTCTTCGGTTTGACCGAAAAATTTGCCGCAGCCTGTGCGGCAAAGATCCCGCTGCTTGTTTTTTCCGTTCTTTTAAAAAAGAACGACGTTTTCTGACGGCGTTTTTTGTTTTAGAAAGCGGTACAGGTTTGATCCCAGACAAAATTGACCTGCCGCATGAAAGGATTGGTCTTTGAGATGAAAATCAAATGGGGCGTCATTGGATGCGGAGGTATTGCCGACCGCAGAACTCTGCCCGGCATGATGCTGGCAGACAACGCCGAGCTGGTCGCCGTAATGGACACCAACCCGGAATTTGCTAAGAACGTTCAGGAGAAATACGGCGCAAAATACTCCTTTACAAACGAAGCCGATCTCCTTGCTCTGGATGAGATCGACGCCGTATACATCGCATCCCCTGTTTTTTGCCACAAGGCGCAGGCTCTTGCCGCCGCCAGGGCAAAAAAACATATTCTTTGTGAAAAACCGCTGGCACTGACTGCCGCCGAATCGCAGGAAATTGCCGATGAATGCAGAAAGCAGGGCGTGAAGCTCGGCGCCGGGCTGATGATGCGCTACCATGCATACCATCAGGCGATGAAAAAGCTGCTGGAAGAGAAAAAGCTGGGCCAGATCGTTTCGATGCGTGCACAGCTGACCTGCTGGTATCCCGAAATTCCGGGGAACTGGCGTCAGGATAAAAAGCGCTCCGGCGGCGGCGCGCTGATGGATATGGGAATCCACTGCATCGACCTGCTGCAGTACATCACCGGCAGCAAGGCGACCGAGGTCGCCGCGTTCGTCGGCAACGAATCCTTCAACTACTCCGCCGACGATTCCGCCAATGTCATTATGAAAATGGACAACGGCGCAACGGCTTATGTCGACGCCAACTTCAACATTCCGGACGCGGCCGCCCGCTGCAGAATGGAACTCTACGGAACGCGCGGCAGTATTCTTGCCGAAGGCACCATCAGTCAGGTGGAAGCTGGCAAGGTCGACGTGCTGATCTCGGACGATACGCTCGGCTATGACGCGGCGCAGGATCGTGTGGATGTTGCGCCCATGGAGCTTCAGGTTGAGTTCGGCAACATGTACACCAAAGAAATTGAAGCATTCGGCAATGCGATCCTGAACGACACCGTTCCGCCGGTCAGCGGCGACGATGCCATTCAGGTTCAGAAGGTCGTTGAGGCTGCTTACCGCGCCAGCGACGAAAGAAAATACGTCACCGTTGAATAATCGGATCACACAGGACAAAATCGGGGAAGCTTCGGTTTCCCCGGTTTTCCTGCATTTAACCGAAAGAAAAAAGATCCGTTCCCGGCCGATGCGGCCCGAACAGATAACCTTCCGGTCGGAACGCTGTTCGGATCACAACCTGCAGAAAGGATGCTGAACTTAGTGAAAACCTATTACATTCCGCATGTTTCTCTTCCCGAGGACGTTCCTGCGGAAAGCCTCCTCTGGCAAACGGCTCCCGAAGCCGCCATCGACAGCTTTGCCTGGGACGGCGGAACCGGATACCGCCCCCATACGACTGCACGGCTGCTGGCCAGCGACGGAGGGATCTCGGTGCTGTTTACCACGGACGAAGCGCCCCTGAGAGCGACCTATACGCAGAACAATGACGATATCTGGTGTGACAGCTGCGTGGAATTCTTTATTCAGCCCGATCCTGAAAATCCGAATTACCTGAATTTTGAGATGAACTCCCTGGGCGCACTGCTGCTTGGGATCGGAACACAGACGGACGGGCGTACCATGCTCGATTTTGATGTCCGGCGTTTCCGGATCCGGCCTCTGATCGAGAACGGGATCTGGACACACCGGCTTTACGTTCCGTTCGATTTCCTGCGGGAACAGTTCGGAAAGGTCGAACCGGTTTTCCGCGGCAACCTCTTCAAATGCGGCGATGAGACCGTTCATCCGCATTTTGGAAGCTGGAATCCCATCGATTGGCCGGAGCCGCAATTCCACCTGTCTCAGTTCTTCGGAACCTTTGTGCTCCAGCCCGAAACATCCGGTTCTGTCCCGTCGTGAAGGAAAGGAAGAATGGCATGAAAACATACCGCATCATACAAACCGACTGTACCGGGGTCATCCCGATGGAAAGCCCGCTGTGGCAGCAGGCCGAAACGGCGGAGATTGACAGCTTTGCCTGGGACGGCGGAACCGGATACCGCCCGCACACCAGCGCACGCCTGCTCGCCGGAAAAGAGGGAATGTCCGTTCTGTTTACCACCGACGAATTCCCGCTGCGCTGCACCTGCAGCCAGCATAACGGGGCTGTCTGCCGTGACAGCTGCGTGGAATTCTTTCTCCGCCCCGCCGGCGATGACCGGTATCTGAATTTTGAAATGAACTGCGCCGGGATCATGATGATCGGTCTCGGCGCCGGACGGTCGAACCGCACGCTGCTTTCCTTTGCCGCCGACCGCTTTTGCCTGACCGACAAAATTTCCGGCGGCGTCTGGCAGCATCTGCTCTACATTCCGTTTGATTTCCTGCGCGAGGTCTACGGCAGCTGGAGCGGCGATTTCCTGGGCAATCTGTATAAATGCGGCGACGATACCGTTCACCCGCATTACGGCAGCTGGAATCCTGTGGGGACAATTCAGCCGGATTTTCACGCGCCGGAATATTTCGGTCAGTTTATTTTAGGCTCTCACTAACAGACGAAAAAGCGTGTTTCGCTTTTTCCCTTTCGCAGAACAAAGCCCTGTAAAATGAAAAGGAGTGTTGAATTCATGAATGTTTTAGCAATCGGCTGCCATCCGGACGACGTTGAAATCGCGTGTTCCGGAACATTGGCAAAATGCGTAAAGCGCGGGGACAAGGTCATCGTGTGCCACGTTTCCAGCGGAAATCTGGGGCATGTGATCATTCCGCCGGATGAACTGACGATCATCCGCGAGAATGAAGCCAAAAAGGCCGGAAGCCTTGCCGGGATCGAAGTGATCTCCGGCGGATTTGACGATCTTGAGATCTACGACAACAACAAGGAAGCCCGCGACAAGATCGTGGACGTGATCCGCTACGCTGACCCGGACTTCATCATTACACACAACCCGAACGATTACATGCCGGATCACACGGCGGTTTCGCGGCTGGTTTTCGACGCAAGCTTTACGGCAACGCTGCCGAATTACACGAATTATCCGCACCGCTACAGCTCCAAGGACGGCGCCCCCGCCAAGCTGGTTCCGATTTATTACATGGACACGCTGGCCGGCGTTGATTTCAATCCGACCGAATTCGTCGATATCTCGGACGAGATCGATCTGAAAATTCAGATGCTGGAATGCCATGAAAGCCAGCTCGTCTGGATGAGAGAGCACGACGGGATCGATTTTGCCGATATGGTGCGCACCTGCTCCCGTTACCGCGGGTATCAGTGCGGCGCAGCGTATGCCGAAGGCTTCCGGCAGTGCCAAGTTTATCTGAAAGGAACCACCCAGCGCCTGCTGCCGTGATCGCCGGACAGACAGAACAATGAAAAAAATACCGCGAAACTGCTTTGCACAACAGCTTCGCGGTATTTTTATGTTTCAGATCAGCCGACCGAATCTCCGGAAAGGATCACCTGCTGAATATTGATATCCTGGTCGAAGATGAGGACATCGGCGTCATAGCCTTCTGCCAGCTTGCCGACATGGGAAAGGCCCATGTTCTTCGCGGGCGTTTCCGTCATCATGCGGACGGCGTCCACAACGGAGATGCCGGCCTTCTGCACGCAGGTGCGCACGAGCCGGTCGGTGGTCGCAACACTGCCTGCAAACGCCGAACGATCCATCAGCTTGGCAACACCGTCTTCAATGATGCACGGCGTGCATTCCTCTTTCCGTCCCAGCAGAGACGGACCCTCGGGCATTCCTGCGCCGCGCATGGAATCCGTTACAAGGCACATCTTCGACGGGCCTTTCTGCTGATAGACCAGGCGCAGAAGCTCCGGCGGCAGATGGAGTCCGTCGGCGATGGTCTCCACACTCATTTCGTCCAGCAGATAAGAGGATTCCACCACACCGAGGAACCGGAAACCGCCGCGGCGGACAATGGTGGACATTCCGGAATACAGATGGGTGACAAGGCGGCAGCCTGCATCGTAAACGCGCTTGACATCCTCATAGACCGCATCGCTGTGAGCGATGGACGGCACAACGCCGTTTTTCAGCAGCGCTTCGCAGAACTCGACGCTTCCCTGACGTTCCGGCGCAAAGCTCCAGCGCTTGATAATGCCTTTGCCGACCTCCAGAAGCTCTTCGTATTCTGCTTTGATCGGGTCGGTAATGTATTCGGGATTCTGTGCGCCGGCCTGTTTCAGCGAAAAATACGGCCCTTCCAGATGGGTGCCGGCGATGTGCGGCAGGCGCTTTTTGCTCTGCATGGCACGGCCTATGTCCAGCACGGAGCTTTTGAGCACCGGGAAGCTGCTCGCCAGCGTTGTCGGGAAAATGGTGGTGGTTCCGTGAGCCAAGTGCATCTGCGCCGCCTGCTCGATCGGTTCAACGCCGCCGTCCATAAAATCGGCTCCGCCGCCGCCGTGCGTATGGATATCGATAAAGCCGGGAGAGACAAAATTCCCTCCGGCGTCAATTTCCTTGTCGCAGGGCAGTTCTTCGGACGTGATCGCTGCGATTTTTCCTTCGGTAAGATAAAGATTTTTCCCTTCATGGATCCGGTCCATGATCAGCCTGCCGTTTTTGATTTTGATTCTCATGTTGCTCATCCTCCCCTGAATATTTTGATTCCGCAGCCCGGTCAGCGTTCGCCGATCAGGCGCTCAATGTTTTCGTGATACAGTTTTTCCTTGATCGACTGCGGCAGATCCAGCTCCTTGCTTTCCAGCAATTCGCGGTGAATGTTGTCAAACCAGTCGCGGCCATAGCAGACACGATCCTGAAATTCATCCAGAAATTTTTTGGTGAACTCAAGATCACGTTTCAGCGCGCTGCAGCCGGAGCCGGCAGACATATCGCAGTAAAGATTCGGATACTTGCGCAGATAAGGGATGAGTTTGCCTTCGCCTTTGACGGGGCCCTTCGGATACGGAGTGGTCAGCGTCTCTTCATCGTCGGAGATATGGCACCAGAAGCCGGGGGCGTGGCCGATAAAATTGGTTTCCGGGCAAAGCTGCAGCACGCGCTCCAGCGTTTCGATCGGGCCGCCGTACCACCAGTTGTCACGCACATTTTTAGACGATTTGTACGGATAATCAAAATGCATCAGCACCGGAATCCCGTGCTCACCGCAATAGCGCCACATTTCGATGGCGTCCCAGTTGTCGTACATCATGCGCATTTTTACTTCGCCGCAAACCTTGACATTGTAAAGATCAACGGCTGCTTTGAACTGATCCAGTCCGTGCGGACGGCGCGGGTCTGGCGCATAGCCGAGAATAAACCGTTCCGGGCAGCGCTCCGCATAAGAAATGCAGCGCTCAAAGGAGATCGGGCAGGTCTGCGAGGTAAACATGGACGGCGTTTTGCAGATATAAGAAGGGTCATATTCATCGGCGGGTGCTTCCCAGCTGAGCAGCACGGTCTTGTCGATTCCGACCTCATCCATATTTTTTAAATACTTCTGCAGATCATACCCATACCAGTCGGGGTGATTGTGGTCATCAATAATCATACTCTTTCTTCCTTTCTTTTCTGCGGTAAAAACAAAATCAGCGGAAGCATTTTTTTGCCCCGCTGATTGAGTTGCCTTACGGCGTGATTTTATTTTGCATAATAAGCTGCAACCTTGCGGATAGCGGCGATCATATCATCCACGTCCTGATCGGTGTAGAACTCGCTGATCCCGAACTTGACGGCTGTTTCCAGAATCTCTTCCGCAACCGGGCACAGACCCTTTTCATAGCTCACGCTGCCGCCATAATACGGAGAATCCCACGGGGCATGCGTTCCGCGGAATGCGCTTTTGTTCTGGAACATCTGATACTGATAGACGCAGGTGGGAATATAGCCCTTGGAAGCACCGATGCCGGGGCATTCCGCATTGAGCGCATCCACAAAGGTCTGGCCATCCACACCGGCCTTTTCCGGATCCAGACGCATCATGTAGAACCAGTAGGAGGATTCGTTGCCCTCGCGGACCAGCGGCGCATCAAGGCCTTTGATATCCTTGATGGCTTCCGTGATCTTCTTGCCGATCTCGTTGCGGCGCTTGCAGATCCATTCCACACGGTCGAGCTGAGCAATGGCAACGGCGCCCTGCAGTTCGGTCATACGGTAGTTCGGAGCGAGGAACGGAATGTTCTTCATCTCCAGCGGATCCGTGCTGTAACGGTTGTAGTTCTTATCGGCAAAACGGGCAGCTTCAATAAAGGTATCGTGATCGTTCATGATGATCATGCCGCCGTCGCCCGCAGAAATATGCTTGAAATCGTTCAGGCTGAAGCAGCCGATATCGCCGATCGTACCGACGCGGCGCCCCTTGTAGAAGCATTCGTAGCTCTGCGCGCAGTCTTCGATCACCTTTAAATGATGCCTGCGCGCGATCTCCATGATTTCGTCCATATCGGCAGCGTTGCCGGCAAGATGGACGACAACGATCGCCTTGGTCTTCGGGGTAATGCATTTTTCGATGGATTTGGGATCCATATTGTAGGTATGGGGATCAAGGTCGGCAAAAACCGGGATCGCGTTCTGATACAGAATACCGATCACGGAGCCCATGTCGGTAATCGGAGAGGTAATGACCTCATCGCCGCAGGAAATACCGACCGCACCAAGGGCAACGTGGATACCGGCTGTGCCGGAAGAGGTTGCCACACAATATTTTGCGCCGTACATATCCGCAAATTTCTTAGTAAACGTTTTTACCTTTTCTCCATACCAGTAGAACAGCGTATTTTGCTCCAGCGCTTCTTTCAGCTGCTGCAGCTCTTCATCGCCAAATCTTTTTCCTGTACCGAACGGAGTCGTCTTAACCGGGGTACCGCCCAGCAATGCAAGCTTTTCCATCTGTCATCGCTCCTTTTCAGATTCCGGCGCAGACCTGAAACTTCTTCTGCACCTTACCTCTGCATTATAGCGCAGACAGGGAAAAAAAGCTTTTCGTTTTCTATGATTCTTCTTGACGGATTTTATTTTTCGCCAAGAAACACCTTTTTGCCGGTACGGGAGGAAGTATAGATGCCTTCGATGATCTCGATCGCCTTCTTGCCCTCTGCCAGACTGACAAACGGGTCGCGCCCTTCCCGGACGGCAGCAATGAAATCCTTGATCTGCTGCACATGGCCTTCCACCGGAATATCTGTCGGATTGGAAGAACCGTAATTGTGCGGCTGCGCGCGCTGCTGCGGCAGAGAGATTCCCTCAATATCGCAGGAACGGATATGCTGCTCCTCCAAAACAAGCGTGCCTCTGGTGGAACTGATTGTCAAGGTTCGCGGATAGCCGGGAGCCGTTGCGACCGAAGCCGTCAGCGTTCCGAGCGCGCCGTTGCAGAATTCCAAGGCGGCTACGGCGGTATCTTCCACCTCTATTTTTTTGGCAAGCGTTTTGATCTGACCGCTCACCGAACGGACGCCGCCCATGATGAACGACATGATATCCACGCCGTGAATGCCCTGATTCATCAGCGCGCCGCCGCCGTCCATTTTCCAGGTGCCGCGCCAGTTGCTGGCCGCATAATATTCATCGGAGCGGAAATATTTCATCTCCAGATTAGCGGAAATGATCTGCCCCATTTCTCCGCTTTGCACCAGAGAACGAACACACTGAACATCCGGCGAAAAACGAAGCTGCGAAACGATCGCGGCCGTAACATGATTTTTTTCACAGGCCGCCGTGATCTCCTCAGCCGAAGCGACTGTCAGCGCCATCGGCTTCTCGACCACCATATGTTTTCCGTGCTCTGCTGCCTGAATCGCCAACGGCGCATGCAGACCGCTCGGCGTACAGATGCAGACCGCGTCAATATCCGGCGAGGAGAGCAGATCTTCCACCGATGGATAAGCGCGGATCTGATAGGTCTCCGCAAAGGACTGCGCGGCCTCCTGGCGGGCATCTGCCACACCGGCCAGCACCGCGCCTTCCGTCAGACCGATTGCATCTGCATGAAAACGGGCAATTGCACCGCATCCGATCAATCCGAAATTCAATTCGGTTTCCCCCTTGTCACATTTCAAACTTTTACAGCAAAACCTGCCGCAGCCGCCTGCCGGCCCAAAAGTTCACCGGCTTTGCAGCGATGCACTGCGTCAGGTTCTGCCGCACCACAATAAATTTATTCTACTAAACACCAGGGGGAAAAGCTTTGCAGATTTCACGAAATACTTGATGAATTTAACTTTTGTCCCGGCAAAATTCAGAACAAATCGTGCACAACTTCTGAAATCAGCCGGTTAAGATTCTGCATGCTCAGCTCAGAAGCCTCCATGCCTCCGTCGGAGAAAGCCGCGCCGCCCGGCAGCGCAAGCTGCGCCTCGGAAAGCTCCTTCTGCAGGCGGAAATGCGGCTCCAGCACAACGTAGCCGTCGTAACCGTCGCGCAGAAGAGCGGCCAGTTGACCTTTGATATCGAGCAGGCCTTCGCCGAGCGCAACGCCCTTGGCTTCGCCCTGCTCATCGCGCACGGCATCCTTCAGATGCACATGGGCAATATCCTTTTTCAGCAGCTCGTAGCCATCCGGATAAGGAACCGTGTACACCTTGTTATAGATCTGATTGCCGGGATCCCACAGAACGCGAACGCCCGGGATATGTTCCTTGGCCAGAACGGCAAGCTCGTCCGCATTGCAGGCGCTGAGCGACGGATCGAACTCGATCACCAGCTCCAGGCCATACGGGGCGACCAGCTCCGCAGCACGGCGGATATGGCCGGCGATCGCCGAAAGATCGGCCTCGATGCCGTTTTTGCGCCAGAAGGTAAAGGCACGGATCTTTTTCGCGCCGGTTTTCTGCGCCAGCTTTGCGCAGCGCTCCAGATTTTCAAACTGTTTCTGCACCGCAGCCTCGTCGTCCAGATCACATTTGAAGACGGAAGAACTGATGGCGCAGATTTTCAGGCCGTACTGCTTTGCAATCGCATTGATCTTTTCAATGTCCTGATCGTCGAGATCCTGGGGCGTTTTGTCCCACACCGAACGAATCTCGAGCGCTTCGAGCCCGTAATAGGCAGCCAGTTTTGCTGCCGATTCAAAATCCTGTGAAGCCTCGTCGGTGATCAAGGCTTTACGAAAAAGGACTTTGGCCCCGCTGTCGGAATCGCAGAAAAGAACGGCGTGCGGCTGGCGGCGCAGAATCGACGCCGGGCAAACCTCGCTGATTTCTCCGCGGAGGGTATGGAAAACGGCTTCGGCCTTGGTTTTTGCCGGCACCATGCAGAACAGGTGCGGAGCTTTTACCAGCGTCGGGACCGTCAGCGTCAGGGCATGCGTCGGAACCTGATCGATGCTCGCGAAGCAGCCGTCGTTCACCTGCTGCTGGCGGCAGATCTGGTCGAGCGCAACGACCTTGACCATTTTTGCATCATTGAAATCGGCAACATCCGGATCGTTGAACGCAATATGTCCGTTTTCGCCGATGCCCATGCAGACAATATCGGTCGGATACTGCTGCAGCAGTGCGCTGTACTGAGCGCAGGCTTCTTCCGCATTCGGATTCTGGCCGTCCAGATAATGAACGCTCTTGAACGGAACCCTGGAGAAAATCGCAGCTTTCAGAAAATTACCGAAACCCTGCGGAGCATCTGCCGGCAGCCCGACATATTCGTCCATGTGGAACGCATTGACGCGGCCCCAGTCGATTCCCGGTGCTGCGATCAGCGACTCGAGCGTCTCGTTCTGTGAAGGCGCCGCAGCAAAGATCATATTGATCTCATCTTTTTCCGCAAGCAGTTCACGCATCTGCGCCGCAATCTGTTCTGCAGCGCATGCTCCCATTTCCGCACGGTCGGAAAGTATTTTGACTTTCAGTTGATCGACCTGAAACTCTTTCAGCATTGCCATTATATCAGCCTCCCAAAGCTATTGATATGTTGATTATATCTCTTAACCAAAAATCTGTAAATGTTCCCGCGCGACTTCCCTAATCTGCGCAAATTTTAACGGCAAAAATCAGGCGAAACAGGCATAAAAAAAGCTGCGGAACGCAGCTGAAAAATCAGAGGGGATCTGTCAGTTTGTGAAGCTTGGACGGCGAAGTTCCCTCGGTTTTTTTGAAGGTACGGATAAAATTGGAATAATCATTGAAACCGGAACGGGCGCAGGCCTCCTTGACGCTGTAGCCGTAATAAAGCAGCCGCTTTGCTTCGGCGACCTTGCGCAGGATGATATACTTATTGATGGTCAGCCCCGTTTCTGCCTTGAAAATCGTACAAAGATGATTTTCGTTGATAAAAAGCTTATTGGCGATCTCCCGGATGGAAAGATCGTTATTGAATTCCGACTCAATATACTGGATCGCCTTGTCCGACCAGGTTTCCGGCTCTACGACCGGCATGTTTTCCGTTGCATGGCGCCGGAAGCGGTTGCGTACAAACACAAGAATATCCAACAGGCGAACCATCAGCGAAAGTTCATCTTTTTCCACCTTTGGCGAACGGTAATCGTCCACCATTCTGACAAAGCGTTCGTGCTCCTCTTCCGTGAGAATGACTTTGTGCGGCTGATTGACGCCGATTTCATTCATCCATGCCAACGGATGGCTTTGCATATTGGAAAGCCCGTTCAGCGTGCTGATGATCGTATCGTCGATATTGATAATGCAGCGGTCGTAGATCACATTCGGTTCGGTGGATACTTTATGGATCTGGGTACTGGGGATCACGAAAAGTGAGTGCGGCTCACACCGATAAAACAGCTTATTTACAAAAAAGCTGCGTCCTCCCTGAATGTTGTAATAGATCTCGTACTGCGAATGAAGGTGCGGAACTGGAATATACGGATATTCTCCGCAGTTGCGGTAAACGATGACCGGTTTGCTCATTTCCTTATATAATTTTTCGGCAGCCGCTGTTGTGTGTTCATAGCTTTCCATGATGAAATCCTTCCTTTCACAGAAAATACCCCAATAGCCGACAGAAAAAACCGAAAAACTTTTGCGGCACACAATGGGTGTTCCGGCTTGTTCACGAAGTACCACTATTATAATATAAAAAAAAGAAATTTTCCATACCCCCGGGCTGATAAACGAAAAATAACTTTTTGAAATGAAATTACACTTAGTTTTCTTCCGCCGGTCTGCGGCGGCGACAAAGCCAAAATGCCTGCAGCCGGGGCTGCAGGCATTTTCAGACTTTTGAACAGGTGTGCAGTGCCTGAAGGAACAGGCACCGGATTTCTGAGCGCATTTCTGAGCGCTTATTTTGCTGCTGCTTTTTTCTTGCCGTTCTGCTGCTTTTCCGCTTTGGCAGCCTTGTGTCTGGCCATCACCGAACGCAGACCGACCCACAGCGGCGAAGCCAGGAAGACGGAGGTATAGAAGCCGGAAAGCACGCCGAACATCATCGGAACGGAGAAGCTCAGGATGGAATCCAGATTGTAGATCAGCGCCACCACGGTAACGCAGGTGACTGCCATAAAGGTGGCGATCGAGGTATTCAGCGTACGGCCGAAGGACTGATTCAGGCTGAGGTTGACAACCGTTGCGAGATCGGACTTCGGGCCGAGCTGACGGCGGTTTTCGCGGATACGGTCATAAATAACGATCGTATCGTTCAGCGAGTAGCCGAGGATCGTCAGGATGACCGCGACGAAATTATCGTCCAGCGGAATCCGGAAAATAATGAAGACAAAATAGGAAACCAGGCAGTCGTTCAGCAGCGCGACCAGCGCGACCAGGCCGGCCGACCAGCCGCCGATCTTGCGGAAACGGAACGCAACGTAAACGAGCATCAGCACAGAGGCCAGAACGACGGCGACCATGCACTTCCAGAAGAATTCACGCCCCATGGTCGCTTCCACGGAGTTGGATTCGATCTGTGTCATTGCGGCGTCCGGGAACGCTTCCTTCAGCGCGCTCAGCATTGCCTGCTGATCTTCAGAGGAAAGCTGGTGCTGGTCGGAAACGGAAACCGACAGCACGTTATGCGCTGCATCGGAACCGGCAGCAAACACATTGTAGTTGAACTGCAGCGATTCGTTTCCGTTTGTGACCGGATTCAGCGCATCGCGGACGGCCTGCTCCGAAATATCTCCGCTGTAGGAATATTTGATGATGGAGCCGCCGGTAAACTGAATATCCATTTTTGCGCCGAGGAAAATGTTGCACAGGATCCCGACCACCAAAATGCAGAGGGAAACAAGAGCAAATTTTTTCTTATTGCCGACGAAATCAAAATTCATCTGCTTTCTCATGTGCGGTCACCTCCATACAGCCATTTGTTGCGGAAGTGTTTGAACCGCGACAAGGACTTGATCATCAGACGGGAAGCGGTAACGCCCATGATGAAGTTAAAAATTACGCCGATCAGCAGCGTATAGCCGAAGGAATAAACAGAACCGGTGGTGGCGGTTCCGAACATGAACAGGAACGGCGTCAGCAGCTTGGACCAGAAGCCATCCGGCGGACCGAAGACACCCATCAGAATAATGGCTACGATGATCACGGTGACGTTTCCGTCGAAAATAGCCGAGAAGCTTTCGGAGGAGCCGTTATCGATCGCGGCATCCAGCGAGCGGCCTTTTCGAATCTCTTCCTTGATTCTTTCGTTCGTGATCACGTTGGCGTCAACGCCCATACCGATGGAAAGGATCATACCGGCAATACCCGGCAGCGTAAGGGTGAAGCTGCTGATGGAGGGCAGGAAGCCCGAAACGGCAGCGATCATGCCGGCCACCTGACCGAGCAGCGCAATGGATGCCACAGCGCCCGGCAGACGGTAGACCAGGATCATGAAGATGCAGACCAGAACCAGCGCGATCGCACCAGCCAGCAGCATCGCATCCAGAGCGGAGGAACCGAGCTGCGGATTGATGGAGCCGAAGTTGGAAGTTGCCAGCTTGAACGGCAGCGCACCTGCGTTGATCTTGTTGGCCAGATCCTGCGCGGATGCTGCCGTAAAGCTGCCGGAGATCGTCGCAACGCCATCCGTGATCACGGCATCCACACGCGGATAGGAGATCTCGTCGTTATCCAGCCAGATCGAGATCGTTCCGCGTTCGCTTTCCGTCGCGCTGTAAAGCTTTTCGGTGGCTTCGGCGAACTTGGCTTTGCCGCTTTCCTTCAGCGTCAGCTGAACGCCGTAGGCAGAGTTTGTTCCGACCTTGGTGTTGTCGTAATACGGCTCGGCTTTTTCAACGTCATCGCCGGTAAGTATGATATTCGACTCCGTAACGCCGGCAGGCTTGATGCCTGTTACATTGCCGTTGGCGTCCGTCACTTCTTCTGTTTCGTTGCCTTCGCGGAAAGTCAGCATGGCCGTCATGGAGATTTCCTGAATGGCGCTTTCCGGATTGAAATCCGTTTCGTCTTCCCGCCACGGGAACCGAAGAATGATCCGGGAGTTTTCATAATCGACATAGAGTTCATAGTCCGTGATGTGATTGTCGACCAGACGAATGCTGATGATCTCCTTGGCGGCGTCCAACTGTTTGGAATCCGCCTGCAGCGCGTTGTCGTCGTCATCGACTGCGTAAAAGGTTGCTTCCACGCCGCCGCGGATATCGATTCCCCAGCGGATGTCGCTTGCACCTTTGATGACCGGAATACTCAGATCGCCTCGTTCGGTATAAATACCGAAAAACGCAGCATAGCTCACAAAGAGTATCAGCAGCGCCACGATAAAGAACACCGGCTTGCCAGTTCGCTTCATGCGCAAGTCCCCCTAAAATATAATGTCTGCAGTCTGCCTGCGGGAACAGGCCGTTTGTTCGGCCGACAAAAAAACCTGCACGCCGCACCGCAATGCAAACGTAACAGGTTCATTATATTGTTTTATGGGACAAAAGTCAATCAATTTTCGTGCAGAAAGATAACTCTTGCCAAAATTATTCTGCAAGCATCTTTTCAATCGAGGCAATTTTCACACAAAGGCAGAAAAGATCCATTGCAACGGAAAGTTCCTCTACCGACGGGAAGGTTGGCGCCAGACGGATGTTTGTGTCGTGCGGGTCCTTGCCGTAAGGGTAGGTCGCTCCGGCGCCGGTCAGCTTGACGCCTGCCTGCGCGCAGAGTTCCACCACGCGCTTTGCGCAGCCTTCCAGCGTATCCACGCTGACAAAATAGCCGCCGTTCGGCTTGGTCCAGAACAGAATTCTGTTTCCGCCGAACTGCTCCTGCAGCTTGCTGCAGACAATATCGAATTTCGGCGCCAGTTTTTCGGCGTGGCGCTTCATCTGGGCGCGGATGCCGTCCATATCCTTGAAATAATCGAGATGACGGAGCATATTCATTTTGTCGGGGCCGACCGTCTGGGTAAAGATCCGCTTTCTGTCCTGCTTCAGATTGTTTGCGGAAGCCGCCATTGCGGCAACACCGGAACCCGGCAGGCTGATTTTGGAAGTGGAGGCAAACAGGATCGGCAGATCCTCGTTCCCCGCCTTGACGCATTCCTCATAAATCGGCAGCAGATGATCCGGCGTATCGGTCAGGTCATGGACGCAATACGCATTGTCCCAGAAAACGCGGAAATCCTTGGCGGCCGGCTTCAGATTGGCGATCCGGCGAACCGTTTCGTCCGAATAGGTGATCCCCTGCGGGTTAGAATATTTCGGAACGCACCACATACCCTTGATTTTTTCATCCGAGGAAACCAGTTCCTCCACCATCGTCATATTCGGCCCGTCCGGCGTCATCGGAACGGTAATCATATCGATGCCGAAATATTCACAGATGGTAAAATGACGGTCGTACCCCGGCGCGGGGCAAAGAAATTTTACGCCCCCCTGCAGCATCCACGGCTTGCCGCCGCAGACCCCGTGCGTCATGGCGGAGGAGATCTTGTCAAACATCATGTTCAGGCTGGAATTATTCCCCACGATCACGTTATCCGCCGGAACCTCCATCATCTCCGCAAAAAGCTCGCGGATCTCGGGAAATCCGTCGGTTCCGCCGTAATTCCGGCAATCCAGACCGGACGGCGTCCGGGTAGCGGTGTTTCCGATCAGGCCCTGCGAAAGATCGAGCTGATCGGCTCCCGGCTTGCCGCGGGACATATCAAGTTTCAGACTGCGCGCCTGAAACGCCCCGTATTCCTTTTTCAGACTATCATAAATCACCCGAAGCTGATCGGAGCTTAAGGCCATATAATCTTCCATGAAAAACAACCTCCCGGAAATATCGTTCTGAATTTCACCCTATTGTAATATATTCCGCAGCAATTTGCAAGCCAAAATTCTTCTACTTGCAAAACAAATTCTTTTTTCTTGAAAAAGTTAATATTTTACGCAAAAAAATCAAATTTTATGAACAAAATAAACTTTAAGTCCGCATTTTTCGCTTATAAAACATAATTTATAAATGTTTTTTGTATAACTTTTTCCAGCCTCTTCTTTCTGCCGGGAGCGCGGCCAATTGAAGACGGGCAGTTGATTTTCCTCTCTGTTTCCGTTACAATAAAAACAGGCTTCCGAATGCTTGCCGGAACAGAAGATCGATCAGAAAGAGGTGCCGGAGCGATGGCTTTTTTATTTCAGAAAGAGATCCCGGACTGGGACGCATGGGGCGGATTGTTTCAGTCGATCCCCGACTTTGCCCCGCTGATTGAAGCGATCCGGCAAAAAGAAGCGCTGCCGGAAGGAGCCATTGAAAACCTGACGCCGGGAACCAACGCCGTTTTTGCCTGCGGAAAGCTGGTCTACAAAATTTATGCACCGCTGTTCTCCACCTCCGACGCCACGCGCGAATATGACACCGAGCTGTTCGGACTCCGGTTTGCACAGTCGCTCGGGGTGTCCTCCCCGCACGTTGTTGCCGCCGGAGAACTGCAGGATCGGTATCTTTTCCGCTATTTTGTCATGGATCGTCTGGAAGGGCCGGAAGCCGGTCCTGTTCTGAAAACGCTTGATCCTGCCGCAAAGAGCCGCTTCGCTGCGGAGCTGCGCTGCCTGTTACAGCTCTGGAACCGCCCGCTGCCCGAAAAGCACCCGCTGAAACGGGTTTCTCTTGCCGGGGACGGCCAGGATTGGAACATGTTCGGCGACAGCATTGCCCGCGAGCTGGACGAGCTGAACCGCGAGGGATTTTTCAGCGAACCGCTCTGCTATGTCCACGGCGACCTGACGGCGCAGAACGTTCTGATGGACGGGCAAAACCGCCCGCTGCCGATCGACTTTGCGGACAGCCGCTGCGCACCGGCCTTCTATGAGCTTCCGCCGGTTCTGTTCGACCTGTTCGATTTTGACCCGGAGCTGATCCGGCTCTTCTGCGCGGACGGCGATCCTGCCGTGCTGGCTGACCGGGCATTCTGCGGCATTTTGCTGCACGAGTTCGGCGCCTCTTGTGCGGAGATCATCTGCAACCGCTTTCTGCAATGCGAGGCCGATGAACTAAAAAGCATTTTCCTGATCCGTGACTTTCTGCAAAAATACATTGCGGAATGTGTAAGTTCCGGTTCCTGACCGGCGGGACGTTCCTGTTGAGATACCAAAAAATTTCAGAGATATTCGCTCTTCGGCGGTCTGGCGCAGAAGAACGGTAAAGAAAGGGTTGTTGATCATCATGGCGAAACTGACACCTGCACAAATTACAGAGGTAAAGGCAAAAGGATTTCTCCTGAACCGCGGAACAGAGTGCTTTTCCGGCCGGATCGTTCCCGCCGGCAGCGTTTTTTCCGCCGAAGACCTGCGCACGATCTCGGAGATCGCTGAAAAATTCGGCAGCGGAAAAATTGCGTTTACAACGCGTCTCACGGCGGAAATCGTCGGGATCCCGTTTGACAAAATCAATGACGCGATTGATTTTGCCGCACAGCGCGGGCTTTACTTCGGCGGAACCGGCGCAAAGATCCGTCCGGTGACCGCCTGCAAGGGAACGACCTGCGTTTACGGCAATTTTGATACACAGGAGCTTGCCCGAAAAATTCACGAAGCTTATTATCTCGGCTGGGCCGACGTAAAGCTGCCCCACAAATTCAAAATTGCCGTCGGCGGCTGCCCGAACAGCTGCATGAAGCCCAGTCTGAACGATTTCGGTATTGAAGGGCACCGGGTCCCGGATTTTGAAGAAGCCGACTGCCGCGGATGCAAGGTCTGCGCAGTGGAAAAAGCATGCCCCACCAAGGCTGCCCGGCTGGACGGAAAGCTTGTGATCGACAGGGACGTCTGCACCAGCTGCGGCGTCTGCACCGGCAAATGCCCGTTCCGCGCGGTACGGCATCATAACAATGTGCTGTATCAGATTTTTGTCGGCGGAACCTGGGGCAAAAAGACCCGCATGGGGACGCCGCTTTCCCGCCTTGTGACCGAGGAAGAGATCTTCCCGATCCTGGAAAAAACGATGCTCTGGTTCAAGGAAAATGCGTACCAGAAGGAACGCCTCGGCATGGCGATCGACCGGATCGGCGCGGATGAGATGGAAAAGGCGCTTCTCTCGGATGATCTGCTTCTCCGCAAGCAGGAAATCCTTGCCGCTCCGCTGAAAACACGCGAAGGATAAGGAAAACTGCGGGTCCGATCATCGTCTGATCCGGAAAGGAAAGGTTTCCTCTTTGAAACAACGTATTTTTTCTTTTGTACTGATCGCCTGCCTGCTGCTCTCTGCGGCCGGATGCCGCAGCGGCGAAGCTTCTTCCTCCGCAGCAGACTCCGGTGCGCCGCAGACGGTGGAGCTGACCGATTCCAACGGCCATTCCGCCGCTGCTGCGCGGGATGCACGGGTCATTTCGCTGTACGGCTCCTTTGCGGAAGCCTGGCTCCTCGCCGGCGGGACACTGGTCGGCGCGACACAGGACGCCGTAGAGGAACGCGGGCTTGACCTTGACGACGGAACCGTGATCGTCGGCACCGTCAAAACCCCGGATCTGGAGAAGATTCTTTCGCTGGATCCCGGTCTGGTGATCCTTTCGGCGGATATTGCCGCGCAGACCGAGCTGACCGGCGCGCTGACCGAAGCCGGGATCGAATGGCTGGCCTTCCGGACGGATACCTTTGCAGAATACAAATTCATGATGCAGCAATTCTGTTCGCTGACCGGGCGCGGGGATCTGTTTGAAACAAACGTGACTGCTGTGGAATCGCGGATCGACGCCATCCTGCAGAAGATCCCGCAGGGCGAAGCGGACAAGCCCTCCGTTCTGCTGATGCGCGCGTTTTCCACCGGGGTAAAAGCCAAAAAGGACGATAACCTTGCCGGGGTGATCCTGAAGAAGTTCGGCTGCCGCAATATTGCGGAAGAGCATCCGTCGCTGCTGGAGGAGCTGAGCGTTGAACAGGTGATCGCCGACGATCCGGACGATATTTTTGTTCTGACCATGGGCGACGAAAGCGAAGCGCTGGCGTATCTGCAGGAGCATGTGCTTTCCGCGCCGGCCTGGAACGGCCTGAGCGCCATGCGGAACGAACGGTATTATGTGCTGCCGAAAGACCTGTTCCACAATAAGCCCAACAACCGATGGGATGAAAGCTATGAATATCTTGCAAAGATCCTCTGGCCGGAAGTGTTCGGCGAATAAACCGATGCAGCGCTGGTTTTTTCCGGCGCTGCTGCTCATTTTTCTGGGCGCGTGCCTGTTCAGCCTGCTGGCAGGTTCCACCCGTCTGAATCTTCCGGATGCCGTCCGCGCGGCGCTGCAGGGCAATACCGGAGACCCCGCCTGCCGGATCCTTCTGCACGTCCGCCTGCCGCGAACGCTGGCCAGCGTTCTTTCCGGCAGCGCGCTGGCAGTTTCCGGCGTTTTGCTGCAGGCGGCTCTGGGCAATCCTCTGGCAGCGCCAAACCTGATCGGCGTGAATGCCGGCGCCGGTTTTGCCGCCGTTTTACTGCTGACGGCGTTTCCGTCGCTCAGCGGCGCAGTTCCGTTTGCCGCCTTTGCCGGTGCGCTGGGAGCCAGTCTGCTGATTTTTGCTTTGGCGGCAGGAACCGGCGCGCGCCGCAGCACGATCCTGCTGGCGGGCGTTGCCGTAAGCAGCATTCTGACGGCAGGCATCAATGCATTGAAAACGCTGTTTCCCGATCAGCTTTTCAACGCCAACACCTTTCTGATCGGCGGATTTTCCGGCGTTTCGCTGCGGAATTTATCCCCCGCCTGGATCCTGATCGCCGCGGGGCTTCTGTCGGCGGCGCTTTCCGCGCGAGAGACCGATCTTTTGACGCTGGGCGATGAGACCGCCGCCGGGTTGGGGCTGAATGTGCCGCTGACGCGCTTTTTTCTGCTGATGGCAGCCAGCTGCCTTGCCGGAGCAGCCGTCAGCTTTTCAGGCCTGATCGGGTTTGTGGGGCTGCTCGTTCCGCACATTGCCCGGCGCTTTACCGGCTGCCGGCACCGGCTGCTGATTCCTGCCTCTGCCCTGCTGGGCGCTGCGCTGGTGCTGGTGTGCGACACGCTGAGCCGCGTCCTGTTCGCGCCGTACGAGCTGCCGGTCGGCATTCTGCTTTCGCTGCTCGGCGGGCCGTTCTTTCTGTTCCTTCTGCTGCACAAAAAAAGCGGCCGCGAAACCTGATTGGTCAGAAAGGAATCGATGGATCATGCTCACTTTTTCCGAAATCTGCTGCGGGTACGACCGCGTTCCCGTCCTGCAGGATATTTCTTTTTCGGCACAGCCCGGCCTGCTGACCGGACTGGTCGGGATCAACGGCTGCGGCAAAACCACTCTTCTGAAAACTGCCGCCGGGCTGATCGCTCCCTGCGGCGGGAAAATTCTGCTCGGCGGGCAGCCTGTTTCCGGACTGAAACGCAAAGAATTTGCGCAGCGCGTTTCGTATTTGCCGCAAAACCGGCCGGTTCCGGAAATTTCGGTTGAACTGCTGGCGGAGCACGGCCGGTTCCCTCACCTCGGTTTTTCCCGCACGCTGACCGACCGCGACCACGCCGCCGTGGAGCGTGCTCTGCAGCTGAGCGGAGCGGACAAACTGCGGCAGCGGAGCGTCTCCCGGCTTTCCGGCGGAGAACGGCAGCGCGCTTATCTCGCCATGCTGCTCGCACAGGATACCGACGTTCTGCTGCTCGACGAGCCGACCGCTTTTCTGGATATTGCGCAGCAATTTTCCCTGCTGGAGCTGCTGCGGAAGCTGGCTTCACAGGGCAAAACCATCCTCGTTGTGCTGCACGAGCTTGCCATGGCAATGAAATTCTGCGACAGGCTTGCCGTACTGCACGACGGCAGACTGGCCGGATTCGGCCCGCCGGAGGAGCTTTGGCAGCAGGGGATCATCGACCGCACCTTCGGTATCGTCTCGCGCCGCGTGCAGAACGAAAACGAAACCGGCTTTCTTTTTTCACCGGAAACGCACTAACGCTCATTCGGAGAAGCAAAAAGGGACTGCAGCAGAATCTTCATCCTGTTGCAGTCCTTTTTTATGACCCGAATAGGTTGGCTTTGAATTTTGCCGGAAATGCAAAGGCCGCGGGCATGGTACAGCGGCTGCGGAATCTGCAATTCTGCTTGCATCCCGCTCAAGCGCGGAATATAATGGAATCAGCGAATAATCGCAGGCAAAACGGCAACACTGAAACCGTGCAGCCTGCGGCTGGGATCGCAAAGCAAAGGACACGGCAGCCTGTACGGTAACAGAAAGCCGCCGTGTCCGTGAAAGGTGAGGAAGAAAATGACGACCGATAAAAGAAAAGTGGTGCTGATCGGCTGCGGTATGGTGGGCATGAGCTATGCCTATGCGCTGCTGAACCAGAGCGTGTGCGACGAGCTGGTTCTGATCGATGTGGACAAAAAGCGCGCCGAAGGCGAAGCGATGGATCTCAACCACGGGCTGGCATTCAGCAGCAGCAACATGAAGATCCGGGCAGGCGATTACCGCGACTGCGGCGACGCCGATATCGTCACCATCTGCGCCGGTGTGGCACAGAAGCCCGGCGAAACGCGGCTCGACCTGCTGCAGCGCAATACCGCCGTTTTCAAAAGCATTATTGACCCCGTTGCGGAAAGCGGCTTCAACGGCATTTTTCTCGTCGCGACCAACCCTGTGGATGTAATGACGCGCATCACCTGCTCGCTTTCCGGCTTTAATCCGCGGCGCGTGCTCGGAACGGGCACCGCGCTCGATACCGCGCGCCTGCGCTATCTGCTGGGCGATTATTTTAATGTTGACCCCAGAAATATGCACGCCTATGTGATGGGGGAGCACGGCGACACGGAATTTGTTCCGTGGAGTCAGGCGATGCTTGCCACCAAGCCAGTGGAAGAGATCTGCCGCGAATCCAACGGAAAATACTGCGTGGATGACCTGCAGAAGATCACCGAGGAGGTGCGTACCGCCGCTTATAAGATCATCGACGCAAAACGTGCCACCTATTACGGCATCGGTATGGCGCTCACCCGCATTACCCGGGCTGTTTTCGGGAATGAAAACAGCGTGCTGACCGTCAGCGCCAAGCTGCGCGGCGAATACGGCCAGAAGGACGTTTTTGTGGGCGTTCCCTGCATCGTCAACCGCAACGGCGTTCAGCGCGTTCTGGAACTGAACCTGACCGACGGCGAACGGGAGCAGTTTGCCGCCTCGTGTAAAGCGATGGACGAAAGCTACAGCGGGATCCGCATCTGATCCTGCCGCAATATTTTCAGATCCCTGCCAAAACAGCGTGTCCCAGCGGAAGCTTACCCTTCCCGGAGACACGCTGTTCTTTCTTTTGGAACGTTCCGTTTTATCCGGCCGTCCGCTGCCGCAGGATCTGCTCGGCACAGCGGATCCCGTCCGCTGCCGCAGAAACGATGCCGCCCGCATAGCCTGCGCCTTCCCCGCAGGGATAAAGCCCTGCAACGGAAACCGACTGCAGGGATTCTCCGCGAAGGATCCGGACCGGGGAGGAGCTGCGCGTTTCCACGCCGGTGAGCACCGCTTCCTCCGAGGCAAAACCGTGCAGGCGGCTGTCCATCATGCGGATGCCTTCGCGCATGGCTTCGCAGATCTGCGCCGGCAGGCAGGCGGCGAGATCGCCCGGCTGCACCCCGCGCGAATAGGACGGACGAACGACGCCGAATCCGGCAGAAGCGCGCCCCGCAAGAAAATCGCCGACCGTCTGCGCCGGCGCACGGTAGCCTCCGCCGCCCGCCGCAAAGGCCGCGGCTTCCAGTCTGCGCTGAAATTCCATCCCGGCCAGCGGAGCGCCGGAACCGAAGTCGTCGGTTCCGACACCGACCAGCAGCGCCGCATTGGCATTTTCCCTGTCGCGCGCCCAACAGCTCATTCCGTTGGTGACCACGCGCCCTTCCTCCGATGCAGCAGCGACCACCTCGCCGCCCGGACACATACAGAAGGTATAAACGCCCCGGCCGGATGCCGTATGCACCGCAAGCTTGTAATCCGCAGCGCCGAGCGCCGGATGACCGGCAAATCTGCCGTATTGGGCGCGGTCGATCATTGCCTGGCTGTGCTCAATGCGCGCGCCGACCGAGAACGGCTTCTGCTCCATGAAGATCCCCGCATGCAGCAGCATTTCAAACGTATCGCGCGCACTGTGGCCGATCGCAAAAACGGCGCAGTCCGTTTCCAGCTCATAAGCGGCAGCGTTCTCCGGCTGCACCTTTAAGCCGCGCAGCCTGCCGCCTTCCGTATCAATGCCGTCCACGCGGTGGGAAAAGCGGAATTCACCGCCCAACGCTTCAATTTTCTTTCGCAGCGCCGGGATCACCTGATGCAGCCGGTCGGTGCCGACAAGCGGCTTTGCATCGTACAGGATCTCTTCCGGTGCGCCGCACGCTGCAAACTCCTCTAAAATATAGCGGATATGCGGATCCTTTGTACCGGTGTTCAGCTTTCCGTCCGAAAAGGTTCCTGCGCCGCCTTCTCCGAACTGCACATTGGATTCCGTCTGCAGTTCTCCCGTTTTCCAGAAGCGTTCCACATTGCGCGTCCGTTCTTCCACCGTCCGCCCGCGTTCCAGCACGACCGGCGCCTGCCCTGCCCGCGCCAGCACCAACGCCGCAAAAAGCCCGGCCGGTCCGCTGCCGACCACGACCGGCCGCTTTTCCGGTTCCGGGAAGCGCCCGATATGATAGCGGTACGGTTGCACCACCGAAGCGTTTTTCGGCAGGCGCGGCAGCGTTCCGTCAATTTCCGCATCGACGGTAACCGTAAAATGGATGTCGTTTTTATGCCGCGCATCGACCGAGCGGCGGTAAAGCCGGACGCTGCGCACCAGGGCCGGCCGAACGCGCAGCGCAGTACAAACGCTGCCAACCAGATCCTGCTGCCGGTAATCCAGCGGAAGAGAAATATTCTGAATGCGAATCAACGGTTCCTTTCACGCCTTTCCTGCCGTGCGCCCGGCCAGAATGCCGCTGCTCCACGCCCATTGTAAATTGTATCCGCCGCAGAGACCGTCCACGTTGAGAACCTCACCGCAGGCGAACAGCCCCGGAACGTATACGGATTCCATGGTCAGCGGAGAAAATCCGCCGGTTTCCACGCCGCCTGCCGTCACCTGCGCCTGTGCAAAACCGGACGCGCCTGTGACCGGGAAGCGCCAGTCACAGATCAGCCTGCCGAGCGCTGCCAGTTCACCGTCGCTCAATTCCCCCACCGTTTTGCCCGATGGCTTCTGCACAACGGTGCGAAGCAGCTCGAAGCCGATCTTCTTATGAAACAGGCCGGTCAGAAACTGTTCCGCAGGCAGACTCCGCAGCAGCCTGCGGCGGTTCTGCAGCAAGGCGGACACCTCCCGCTCCGTCCGCTCCAGCAAAGCGAGGGAAAGCGAAAGCGACCGGCGCCTTTTGCCGCATACGGTGCCTGCCGTAAAGAATTCCCCGGCAAACCGCGAAAGCTGAAATACACAGATGCCGGAAAGCGCTCCCTGCGCAAACTGCACCTCTCCCCGTTCCGACGCAACCGGTTCTCCGTCGGCCAGCAGCGTCACCTTCGCCTTGCAGCGAACGCCCTTCAACGGACGAACCAGCGCTTCCTCTGTCCGGATCGGGCACAGCGCCGCAAAAATCCTTGTCCGCCTGTGACCGAATGCGCCGAGCAGCTCATACCCGCTCATGGTTCCGCCCAGCGAAGGGGCAGCCGCACCGCCGCAGGCGACCACCAGCCTGCGCGCGGAGATCGTTTTTGCCGCTCCGTGCACCAAAAACAGGCCGCCGCGCACCTCTGCGGATTCCACCGGGAATTCCGTTTCCTCCGTTACGCCGCAGCCGGCCGCGCCCGCCCGCAGCAGATCCAGCACTGCGGACGCCTGTTCCCCGCAGGGGTAGACCCGGCCTTCCTCCTCCTCAAACGTTTCCAGACCGAGAGAGCGGAAAAAGTCAAGTGTTTCTGCCGGAGAAACCGACTGCAGCACGCGCCGCGCAAAAGCGCTGTCACCGAAATAGCAACGCTCCTGCTGCGCAAAGCGGTTGCTCAGATTGCAGCGGCCGTTGCCCGTTGCCAGCAGCTTTTTGCCCACACGATCCTGCTTTTCCAGCAGCACCACGCCGCCGCGGGGATTCTGCCGCGCCGCACTGACCGCCGCCGCCAGACCGGATGCTCCGCCGCCGATGACCGCAACACCGAACGGCTCCTCTTTCAGATGCATCGCCTGTTCCGTCCTTTCTCCTCTTTTGTTCAGACTTCGGGCTTATCCTTTTCCGAGCAGCCGAAGACCAAACCCCAATACCATTGCAGCTCCGCAGAGAATCTGCACCGCAGCAAATCCCTTTTGTCCTCTTTTCTCCGCCAGCGCAACATGAGAAAAATCCCCCGGAAAAAAGCAGACCGGTATTGTCTGCCCCGGCTGCTGCTTCCAGCGCGCTTTCAGCGACTGCACCGCGACAGGCCGAAGCTCGCCGTTTTCGCCAAGGTTCACCACCGGGCACGAAAGCGCTCCTTTGCCATTGTACTCTGCCAAAAAGCCGAGGATCTCGGCATCCACACGGAGCTTCCTTCCCCATGGGTACCGCCATTTCAGGATCCCGAGATAAATCAGGATCCCGCCCCCGGCAATCAGCAGGATTCGGCAGGCGTTCCGGACGATTTCCTGCGCTTCCTGCAGCTGCATTGCAAATCCCTCCGTTTTCATTTGAGATCTCTTTCGGTAAACAGTATTATTATAGCCGCATCGCGAGGGAATTGTCAATTTTTCTGCAAAAACGGGGCAGCACGCAAAAAAACACCCGCAAAAGAAGCGTGCATCACGCTTTCGCGGGTGTTTTCGCATTCGGGAAACCTTTTGAATTACAGATACGGCTGCAGATCCTCCATCAGAGAAGCTTCCAGATCTGCCAGCTCTCCGGCCAGCTTTCTCGCTTCCGGCGCAGCGCCCCGGTATTGGTTGAGATACTCGTGCAGCGACTTGATCCCCATATTGCATCCGTCGGTGATAATGCCGGCCACCTGATGGTCATCACCGTTGAGCATCATTTTGACCGAAGTCGTTACATGAGCCATCGCCTTGGCCATTGCGGGCGGGTCTTCCTCCCGCTGGCCGTTTTCTGCCAGCTCCTTGTGGATCTTTTCGCCCAGGATCGTGTGCTTCTGCTTGCTGTCGCTCAGCAGCCGGCGCAGGCTTTCGCCTTCTGTCATCGGCAAAATCTGATCGATCGCGTCAACAGCCATTTTGGACCCTGCGCTGCACTCCTTCAGCAATTCAGCGGTATCGTTTTTCTGCGTCTCCATGGTTCTGATCCCCTTCGTTTTTTCATTTGCCGTTAGTTTGGCACCTGAAAACGAAAATTATACAAAGCAGAAAAACGGAAGAAAAAACTTATTCTTCGCTGAAGCTGTCCTTTCCGACGCCGCACAGCGGGCAGACAAAATCATCGGGAAGATCTTCCCATTTGGTGCCCGGAGCAATTCCGTTTTCCGGATCCCCGGCCTGTTCGTCATAAACATAGCCGCAGATATCGCAGACATATTTTTTCATTGTTTTCGCCTCCTTTCCGTAATATTTCAGCCGGCAGCCTTACCGGCGCCGTTACTGCAGCGGTTCAAAATCCTCCGCACCGTGCTTGCACAGCGGACAGATAAAATCGGACGGCAGCGTTTCTCCTTCGTAAACATAGCCGCAGATCCGGCAGACAAAGCCTTTTTTGCTGCCCTCCGGCGGCTGAGGCTTCGGCTTGATGCTGGAAAAATAATATTCATAGGTCACCGACGGTACCGCCGAAAGCACCTTTGCCTCCGTCACCTCAGCCGTAAAGACCGTGTGGGTGCCGCAGTCCTCCGAAGAGACCACCCGGGCGGAAATAAACGCATTGGCAAACTCAGTCAGATACAGCAGGCCGTTTTCGGCACGGGCGACCGGATCGAAACCGGCAAATTTATCGGCTGTGCGCCCGCTCTGAAAACCGAACCGTTCAAAGACGGCAAACGGCGCATCCTGCGAAAGCACCGAAAGCGTGAATTTTCCGTCCTCCGCGATCAGATCATGCGTCAGATTCGCTTTGTTCACGGCGATCGTAATGCGTTTCGGCGAATCCGTCACCTGCATTGCCGTGTTGATAATGCAGGCGTTGTCCCCGCCTTTGCCCTGTGCGGAAAGGACGAACAGCCCGTAGGAAAGCTTGAACATCGCATTCTGCTCGATTTTTTCCTCGTGGGAAACGGGCGCCGGGACAGGCATCGAAGCGACGATCGCGTCGGCCATTGCGTCCAGCTCTGCAAGCTGCTCTTCCCGCAGGGCAGAGCGGATGCTGACGGTCTGGGGCAGCACGGTCATGTTTTTCATCGAATCAAAGATACCCTTCATCAGCCCGCCGGACGTTGCCGCCCAGGAACCGTTTTCGATCAGCGCAACGGTGCGGTTCTGCAGATTATGCGCCTTCAGATCGAGCAGCGCGGTCTCCATATTGCAGAAGATGCCCGCGTTGTAGGTGGTGGAAGCAAAGACCAGATGGCTGCAGCGGAAGGCTTCGGCCACGATGACCGACGGATGCGTGACCGAAACGTCATAGAGCCTGACGTCGCGCACGCCGCGTTCGGCAAGTTTTCCGGCCAGGATCTCGGCAGCGTTTTCCGTGTCGCCGTAAACGGAAGCGTACGCGATCATCAGGGCCGTCTCCTCCGGCTGATAGCGGCTCCACTGCTGATACTTTTCCACAAACCAGCCGATATTCTTGCGCCAGACCGGCCCGTGCAGCGGGCAGATCATTCCGATCTCAAGCCCGGCAGCCTTTTTCAGCAGAGCCTGAACCTGTGTTCCATATTTTCCGACGATGTTCGTATAATAGCGGCGGGCATCCGGCAGCCAATCCGCAGCAAAATTGACTTCGTCCGCAAACAGATTGCCGCCCAGCGCGCCGAAGGTTCCGAACGCATCCGCCGAAAACAGGATCTTGTCCGTGCAGTCGTAGGTGACCATGACTTCCGGCCAATGCACCATCGGCGCCATGACAAACGTCAGCGTATGGCGCCCGGTAACCAGCGTATCGCCTTCCTTGACCAGCTGTGTGCGCGAATCCGTTTCAAAGGTAAAAAACTGGCGGATCATCGCCAGCGTTTTGGCATTGCAGACGATTCTGGTTTCCGGATGACGCAGGATCAACTCGTCCAGCGTTGCGCAGTGATCCGGCTCCATGTGGTTGACAATGACATAGTCGAGCGGGCGGCCGTTCAGCGCGTACGCCAGATTTTCAAAAAACTGATGGCTCACCGAGCGGTCAACCGTATCCAGCAATACGGTTTTTTCGTCTGTGAGCAGATAGGCGTTGTAAGAAACGCCGCGCTCCACGGGAAACACGTTTTCAAACAGCGCCAGCCTGCGGTCGTTTCCGCCGACCCAGCAAAGATCGCTGCTGATTTTTTTTACGCAATACATCAACATTCCCTCCAAAATTCATACGTCCGGCCGCACGGCCGTTTCTTCCCGGCAGAAGGATCAGCCGCTGCCGCCTGCAGAGAAGCAGTCAGAACCCGATAGTCTTATTGTATCATGATTCTCATGGCTTTTCTGTTGTTTTTGCAACGTTTTCAAAAAGTTTACAATAAACGAAACCGATTTTTGCTGAATTCCAGAATGCCCCGGTCCCGCAGACGGCAAAGCTCCGCCGACATCGCGCTGCGGTCCACAGCCAGAAAATCCGCCAGCTCCTGCCGGTTGAACGGAATGGAAAAGCTGGAGCTGCCCGCCCGTTCCGCTTCGGCCGAAAGGTACGACAGCAGCTTTTCTTTTGTCGTCCGGCGCAGCGCATGCTCCATTTTTTCGGTCAGCCGGACGCTCTTTTCCGCCAGCTCCCGCACCAGGTTGCGGATCACCTTTGTGTGGCAGCCGCAGGCCGTTGGGCAGGTGTTCATCAATCTGGCGTAATCCAGCAGAAGCACGTCCGATTTTTCCGTACTGACAACGCTGACCGGCAGCTTTTCTCTTCCGCTGCAGGCAAAGGTTTCGCCAAACAGTTCTCCCGCCGTGATCCTCGTCAGGATCGACCGGTTCCCCCAGTAATCCTCCTTTACGACGCAGACGCAGCCGCTCAGCAGCAGCCCGATCCGCCCCGCGCTTTCACCGGCAGAAAAAATGTATTCGCCTTTGTCATAGCTTCGCCGCACGGCCGCCATGCAGCGAAGCAATTTCTGCTGCTCTGCCGGTTCGATCCCGCAGAACAGCGCGGCCCCATACGGCAGTCCGGATTCCGGTTTCATTTTCTGCATCCTCCTGCGCCCGCCGGAACCGCCGGTCGGACGACCGCCTGAACCGGAAGCACAAATATCGTATCATGTTGTAAAAACAACGTAGAGACGATTATATTATAGTATACTCGAAGCAACAAAGTCAATCCCTGTGACCGTTTCCCCGACTGCACATTTTCAGAGGCCGCGTGCGCGCATGATGATCGCGCTCCACGTCAGCGCGCCGATCACTCCGTTCGGTTCAAGGCCAAGCTGTTTTTCCAGTTCGCGCACCGCCGCCTGTGTCGCCTCGTCATAGACTCCGGTCACCTCCACCGGAGGAATGGACGGATCGCTTTCCGCGATTTGTTTCAGATACGCCTGCATATGCGCAACGTCCGGCCCTTTTTCGTTCAGCGCGAGATCTCTGCCGGGGAAAACATCCTCCAGAAGGCTTCTGTATTCGGCAGGCAGGTCCGCGGCGACCTCCTGATAGACCTCCCGGATCTTGTTCCAGGTATTCCGACCGACGATGCCGTCCACCGTCAGGCCGTAGCGGTTCTGAAAAGTCAGCACGGCATCGCGGGTGTTTTCATCGAATTGTCCGGTGATCGCGATCTGCGGCAGTTCCGGAATAAAAAAGCCCAAAAACGCAAGAAAATACTGAATGACACGAACCGGATCCCCGGTATCGCCGAACCGGAGAAGCTTCGGAAATTTTCTCTGCGCCTCCGAAATCGTCAGCCCTTCGCTGGTCAGTTCCGAAAGCCGTTTGACACCGTTATAAATCTCCTTCAGCTTATACCATGTCGATTTTCCGACGACGCCGTCCGGCGTCAGATTAAAAATGCGCTGGAAGGCGCGCACCGCATCCTCGGTCTGCAGGTCGAACGTATCGTTGGGTTCCGTGATCGGCGGAATGGAGGGATAATTTTTCCCGATCCGGTTCAGTTCCCGTTTGATCGTGCGGATCTCCTCGTTGGTATCGCCCCGGCGGAGGGGAACGCCCGGATACGAGGGCACATTCCCTCCCACCGGCGCGTTCTGCACCAGCTCGATGTCATCTCCGTAATAGTGCTGCAGAATCTGATACGGCAGCAGGCCCTCGTCCGCCAGATCTACGCTGCCCCATTGCGAAAGGCCGCTGCACTGAACTCTGACCCCGTCGCAGAACTGCGCGGACAGCGGTTCCAGATTGCCCTGCCGCACAATATAATTATTGAACAGCTCATCCGTCAGTTGGCTGATATTTTCAAAAACATCTCTTCCCGGCACATAGGCCTGATCGTACTGTGTGGAATTGGTCACGTCAAAGTCATACCCGCGGCTACGGTAATGTTCGGTATAGATCCGGTTGAGCGTATAGGAGATCTGCGCCAGCAGGTTGGCCCGGATCGCGTTTTCGGGCCAGGTGGGATAAATCTCGCTGGAGGCAACGTTTTTGATATAATCGGCAAACGGCACCGTGACGTTTTCTGCCGGCTGATCCGGCCTGCCCAGATGCACGGTGATCGTTTCCGGTACAACAGGATACGGCACTGCTTTTCCCTCCCTTTTTATTGCTGCTGCGGGCGAAGCGACACCGGCAGGATCGTCAGAATCTGATCAAAAATCGTTACCTTCATCGCGGTTTTTTCCCGAAAGGATGGGTGAAAAACAGAGACCTGATAATCCGTACCGCTCTGCGCGGCGGTATCCGGCGACTGCGAGTAGGATGCGGGCAGCGCCGGCAGGGCAATGTCCTCTAAAATGCCTGACGAATCTGTTGTACCCTGATACAGGATCCGCGCATTGCCGGAAAAAAGCTTTGCGATCTCGACCTCCGCTTTTTCCACCGGAAGCGCTCCCCGTGCCGTATAGACCTGCACTTTCAGGCTTCCGTTGGCCGGATGGCTTTTTAAAAAATCCCGGTATTCTGCTTCCGTCGCCGTATGGATGTCCTCTGCGCCGACCGGAACCGGTTCCGGTGCGGCAGCCGCACGCCGCGCAAAATCCATTGCCTGCTGCCGGAACCATTCCACCGATTCCGGTGACCATTGCTGCTTCATGCCCCTCTCCCTTTCCATCGCTGTTTTCCACTATATTATGATGAAAACGGCAGAAGGGTGCACCCGGATGCCTGCGGCCGCGGAACCGGCCTTCGCTTTATCCCTGAACGGAAAATCATATACCGAGGAACGCGCCGTTTTTTTGAAGGGTATTCTGCAGCTCCGCAATGTCTATCTTCTTGAACGGCAG
>JAQXJH010000028.1 GCA_029008595.1 Bacillota bacterium | reverse complement strand
ATGAACGTCAACATGGCGGGAATGCCGTTTGCCCAAAGCCCATGGGGCTTTCTGATCATCGTTGTGCTGTCGCTTGCGCTGAGCGCCGCGGTAGCGATGCTGTTTGCAAAGTCCAAACGGTTCAAATGATAACAGACAACGTGCCCCTGCTGCAGGTTCCGTTCTGCGGCGGGGGCGTTTTTTCTTGTCCGGAACGACCGGCAGCCCGTTCGGCTCAAGCATTTCTTTGGCCTTTGTCGCAGGCTCCCTGTGGGTTGATTCCGTTTTTGCTGCGCTGGAATGGTATGAAAAAAGCGCCACAGCTTTCGCCATGACGCTGATTCAATTGTGTTATTTATCTTGAATCTCAACGCCGAGTTCCTTCAAGCGGTCATCATCTTCGAGAAATTTTTTTGCCAAAGTTGCATTCATGCGATCAAAGTCGTATGGCCCGTCAAGCTCCAGCGCATCGGCTTCTTCTTCGGTATACGGCTCTGCCTTTTTCAAATCTTCTTCCAAACGGGCACGATCTTCTTTTGTTAATCGTTTTCCGTTCAATCCGCCTTTATGAAACGAAGCATTTGATTTCATATTCTCGCCTTCCTTCAAGATTTCTTACGTCCGGAAATTCCGTAAGCCATCAGCGCCGGTGCGGTGGGGTTATTTATGCCCGTCCGTCGATCTGTTTGCGGATCTCCTGCATCTGCAGATCCAGCAGGGCGCTCAGTTCGGCGCTCTCCTTGAGTTTCTGCGCGATTTCGTCGGCGTTCTGGATGCTCTTTTTATATTTGAGCTTATGTTCCAGACTGGCCCAGAAATCCATGGCGATGGTGCGCATCTGCACCTCCACCTTCATGGGGCGCTTTTCCTCGGCCAGAAAGATCGGCACCTCCACGATCAGGTGCAGGCTGCGGTAGCCGTTTGGCTTTGGGCTGCGGATGTAATCCTTTTCTTCGATCAGCGTCAGGTCGTCCTGCTTGAGCAGCAGGTCGCGCACAACGTAAATGTCCTCCGGAAACGAGCAGATCACGCGGATCCCGGCAACGTCGGAAAGATGCTGTTCAATATTCTGAACCGTGACCGGCAGATTCTTGCGCCGCAGCTTTTCTACAATGCTTTCCGGCGTCTTGATCCGGCTTTTGATGCTTTCGAACGGATTCCGGTTGTGATTGAGCGAAAATTCTGCGTTGAGTACGTTGAGCTTTGTTTCGATCTCCATGCTGGCGCAGCGGTACATCATCATCAGCTTGCGGAAGTTCCGCATCGCGCGGAGGATATCGGCCGGAGGCTCGGCGTTTTTCGGCAGAAATGCGGGAGCGGGCGGTTCCAGCATATATTTCAGCGCGGAGCGATCCGTTTCGGGCGTGGTCTGCGGTTCGCCTGCGCTCTGTGTCAGGTTTTCGGAGGAATTCATGGTTCAACAGTCCCTTCTGTTCCTATGCTGCTGTATTCTATTTTACGCCTTTTGTACGAAAAAAACAAGGAAGACGCTGTGAACCTGCGGTGCCTGCGGCGAATTTTCCGGCAGAACGGCCGCGCCGGCGGAAAACGCGGAAAGGTTACTGCCGGGCCGCGGCGGAAACAGAATTTACCGCCTTTTCGGGTTGTAATCCGGGCGCGGAATTGGTATAATAAAATGATACGGCGGAGGTGCTGCTCTGCCGCAGCCCCACTGCCGCAACGAAGGGACGGTTTGTATTTTTGAGTAAGATCAGAACGGTTACACAGGAAGAAAAAGAACAGCAGCAGGCCTGCGCCGGGCAGGTGCGCGAGATCATGCAGCTTCGCGCGCGGGGCGCCGTGCCGCTTGCCAGTGTTCATATTTACGGCTGCCAGCAGAATGTTGCCGACGGGGAACGGATGAAGGGCATGCTGGCAGAAATGGGATACGACTTTACCGATGACGACGAACAGGCGGATCTGATCCTGTTCAATACCTGCGCCGTCCGCGAACATGCGGAAGACCGTGTATTCGGCAATGTGGGCGCGCTCAAGAACATCAAGCGGCGCCATCCGTCGCTGGTGATCGCGCTGAGCGGCTGCATGATGCAGGAAGAACACGTTGCCCGCAAGATCCGCGAGAGCTATCCGTTCGTCGATCTGGTGTTCGGAACACACAACATCCACCGCCTGCCGGAGCTGCTGCTGCAGACCCTGCGGGAGGGACGCCGCGTTTTTGCGTGCGAAAGCTGCGACGGCGTCATCGCCGAGGATCTTCCGGTGCGGCGCGACAGCAGCATCCGCGCGTGGCTGCCGGTGATGTACGGCTGCAACAACTTCTGTTCCTACTGCGTTGTGCCGTATGTGCGCGGCAGAGAACGCAGCCGCACGCCGGAGCATGTTCTGGCCGAAGCGCAGGAGATCGTTTCGGCGGGGTTCAGGGATATTACGCTGCTGGGGCAGAACGTGAATTCCTACGGAAAAAATCTGGAAAACCCCGTTTCGTTTGCATCGCTGCTCAGCCGCGTCGCCGCGATCCCCGGCGATTTCTGGGTGCGGTTCATGACGTCACACCCCAAGGACGCCACCCCCGAGCTGTTTGCCGCAATGGCTGCCAGCGATAAGATCTGCAAGCACCTTCACCTGCCGTTCCAGTCGGGCAGCGACCGCGTGTTAAAGCAGATGAACCGCGGCTACACAAAGGAAAAATACCTTGCCCAGGTGGCCGCCGTCCGCTCGGCGATGCCGGAAATTTCGCTCACCAGCGACGTGATCGTCGGTTTCCCCGGCGAAACGCGCGCCGATTTTGAGGAAACGCTCGACCTGATCGAAAAGGTCGGCTTTACATCGCTTTATACGTTTATTTTCTCTCCGCGCCGCGGAACGCCTGCCGAAAAAATGGAGGATCCCGTTCCTGCCGGGGAAAAATCAAAATGGTTTTCCGAGCTGCTTGCGGTGCAGGAAAAAATTGCGGCGGAGCGCTGTGCATCCATGGTCGGCCGGACGGTGCGCGTTCTCTGCGAGGAGGAGCACAAAAAGGGCGGGATCTCCGGACGGACGGAAGGGAATCTGATCATCACGTTCCCGGCGTCCAGACAGGTGATCGGCCGGTTTGCCCGCGTCCGCGTGACCGAAGCGCTCAACTGGATCCTGAAGGGCGAGCTGCTGGAAGTGGAATAAGCAAAAACGCTTTCTTTCGCCGTACGGCGATGAAATAAAAATTCAAATACCGGCACTTTCTGCCGGAGGAAGAGGGAACAACATGGATATTATCGAAATGACACGCCGGCTCGGCCATGCAATTCAGGAGGACGAGCGTTATCAGGCCTACAACGCCGCGCGGCTGGCAAGCGACAATGATGACCGGCTTCAGCAGCTGATCGGCGAATTCAATCTCAAGCGCCTTGCGATCAGCAACGAAGCGGGAGCCGCCAATCCGGACAACGACAAGCTGCAGAAGCTGAACACCGAGATGCGTTCCGTCTACGCCGAGATCATGAACAATGAACACATGAAAGCCTATGACAACGCCAAAACCGCTCTGGACGAGCTGCTGCAGCGCATCAACGCCATCCTTTCGCAGTCTGCCGAGGGAGAAAACCCCGATACGGCCGATTTTGATCCGTCCGCGTCCTGCGGCGGCGACTGCTCCTCGTGCGGCGGCTGCCACTGATCTGCGGCGGGCTTTGCGGAGCCTGTTTTCCGCCGGGATGACCGGCGAAAGCCCGACACCCGGTCTTTTGTGAATAGAACAAGAAAGGCGGCGACCTGTTTGGCGGAATATTCACCGATGATGCAGCAATATCTGAGCGTCAAGGAGCAGTACAAAAACTGCATCCTGTTTTACCGGCTCGGCGATTTTTATGAAATGTTCTTTGACGACGCAAAGCTTGTTGCAAAGGAGCTGGAGCTGACGCTGACCGGCCGCGGCTGCGGACAGGAGGAACGCGCGCCGATGTGCGGCGTTCCGTACCACAGCGCCGAAAGCTACATTGCCCGCCTGATCGCAAAGGGCTACAAGGTAGCGATCTGCGAACAGATGGAAGACCCGGCGACCGCAAAAGGGCTGGTCAGGCGCGACATCGTCCGCGTGGTGACGCCGGGAACCATTCTGGAAGGCAGTATGCTGGACGAAACGCGCAATAATTATATTGCTTCCGTTTATCTTGCGGAAAGCCGCTGCGGAGTTTGTTTTGCAGATATTTCCACCGGAGAGGTTTACGGTACGGAGCTTTTGCTGCCGGAGGGCGAATGCGCATCCCTGCGCGACGAGCTGGCGCGCTACCAGCCGAAAGAGCTGCTGTTCAACGGCGCGGTGATGCAGTTCAGCGAGATCGGCGCCTTTTGCCGGGAACGGCTGCACGCATCGGGCGAGCTGCTCGACGACGAACGGTTCGACAGGGCGGCCTGCCGCGAACGCGTGCTCCGGCAGTTTGAAAAGGACGATCTTCCGGCGCTTTCGCTGACGGAAGAAAGCAACATCGTTCCGGCGCTCGGCGCGCTGCTCGGTTATCTGGAAGAAACGCAGCGCACCGGGATCGAACGCATCAATTCGCTTTCGCTTTACTCACAGGCGCAGTATATGCGGCTTGATCTTTCCGCCCGGCGGAATCTGGAGCTGACGGAGACCATGCGCAGCAAGGAAAAGCGCGGTACGCTGCTCTGGGTGCTCGACCGGACGCAGACCGCAATGGGAAAGCGGCTGATCCGCGCCTGGATCGAGCGCCCGCTGATGCACTGCGCGCATATCCTTCGCCGTCATGACGCGGTGGAGGAGCTGGTGAACGATCCGATCCTGCGCGAGACGGTGCGTTCCCAGCTGGCCGGGATCTTTGATCTGGAACGGCTGATGACGCGCGTGGTCTACGGTTCGGCAGGGGGTCGGGAGCTGCGTTCCCTTTGCGCCACCGCGCAGAAGCTGCCCGATCTGCGCGAAGCGCTGGAGCCGGTGAAATGCTCGCTGCTGACGGAGCTTCTGCGGGAGATCGATCCGCTGGAGGATCTCTGCGAGCTGGTGGACCGCGCCATTGTGGAGGATCCGCCGGTCTCGGTGCGCGAGGGAGGGATCATCCGCGAAGGCTATCATGCCGAGCTGGATGCGCTGCGCAGCGATATGACCGACGGCAAAGGCTTTATTGCCCGGATCGAGGCGCAGGAGAAGGAAAGAACCGGCATCCGTACGCTCAAGGTCGGCTACAACCGTGTTTTCGGTTATTATATTGAGGTTTCCAATTCGTTCAAGGATTCCGTGCCGCCCGAATACATCCGCAAGCAGACGCTGACCAACGGCGAACGCTACATCACGCCGGAGCTCAAGCAGCTGGAAAGCAGGATCCTCGGCGCGCAGGAACGTTCGGTGCAGATGGAATACCAGCTGTTTGACGAGGTGCGCCGAACCGTGGCGGCCGAACTGGAGCGGATCCAGAAAACGGCGCAGGCCATTGCTCAGCTCGACGTGCTGGTCTCGTTTGCGGAAACGGCTTCCGCGCAGAACTACTGCCGCCCGCAGATGAATCTTGACGGCAGGATCGTTCTGAAAAACAGCCGCCACCCGGTGGTGGAGGCGCTTTCGGAAGCGCCGTTTGTGCCGAACGACGTGCTGCTGGATCAGAACGAAAACCGCGTGGCGATCATCACCGGGCCGAACATGGCCGGAAAATCGACCTATATGCGGCAGACGGCGCTGATCTGCCTGATGGCGCAGTGCGGCAGCTTTGTTCCGGCGCAGTCGGCGGAGCTTGGGATCGTGGACGGGATTTACACCCGCGTCGGCGCTTCGGACGATCTTTCCTCCGGCCAGTCCACCTTTATGGTGGAGATGAGCGAGGTGGCCGATATTCTGCACAGCGCAACGAAGGACAGCCTGCTGATCCTTGACGAGATCGGCAGGGGAACTTCGACCTATGACGGCATGAGCATTGCGCGCGCCGTGCTGGAATATGTGGCGGACAAACGCCGCCTCGGCGTCAAAACCATGTTTGCAACGCATTATCACGAGCTGACCGCCATGGAAGAGACCATCGGCGGCGTAAAAAATTATAATATCGCCGTGAAAAAGCACGGTGACGAGATCACGTTTCTGCGCCGGATCGTGCGCGGCGGCGCAGACGACAGCTTCGGCATCGAGGTCGCAAAGCTGGCCGGTGTGCCGGAGCCGGTGATCCGTCGGGCAAAAAAGATCCTGAAGGAAATGGAGACCGAAGGAACGGCGGCCGGGCAAAAACGTCCCCGTTCGGGGGAGCCGGGCACGGACGACGGCCAGCTGACCATGATCCCCGCGGCGCAGACCGAAATTCTGGAAACGCTGAAAAGCCTTGACCCGAACGTTCTTTCACCGATCGAAGCGATGAACACGCTGTTCGGCCTGTGGCAGAAGGCGCAGAAGCTCTGATCGCTGCAGAACGGTGCGCCGGAAGGTAATTCCTGTTTTCATCCTATTTTGCGTGTCAGAGGTGGTACAATGGCAAAGATCAATGTGCTGGACAAGCAGCTTGCAGAACTGATCGCCGCAGGCGAGGTGGTGGAACGCCCCGCCTCGGCGGCAAAGGAACTGGTGGAAAATGCGGTCGATGCCGGCGCCACGAGCATTACGGTCGAGATCCAGAACGGCGGCGTGACGTTCCTGCGCGTTTCGGATAACGGCTGCGGCATTGCGCGGGAGGACGTTCCGCTGGCGTTTCTGCGCCACGCAACCAGCAAGATCAGCAATCAGGACGACCTTGCCGCGATCGGCACGCTCGGCTTCCGCGGCGAGGCGCTGGCTTCCATCTGCGCGATGGCGCGTGTGGAGCTGCTGACCCGGACCGAGGGGGAGCTTGCCGGAACGCGCTATGTGATCGAAGGCGGAGCGGAAAAAAGCTGTGAGGATGCCGGCTGCCCGGTTGGCACCACCATTCTGGTGCGCGATCTGTTTTACAATACCCCGGCCCGGATGAAGTTCCTGAAAAAGGATGTTTCCGAGGGAAACGCGGTGGCGGGCGTGGTGGACAAGGCCGCCCTTTCTCACCCGGAGATCGCGTTCCGCTTTCTGCGCGATGGAAAGGAAACGCTGCGGACACCCGGCGACGGAAAGCTGAAATCCGCCGTTTTTGCGGTGTACGGCCGCCAGTTCGTTTCGGGGCTGATCCCTGTGGAATATTCGCTCGGCGCGGTGCGGGTGAGCGGCTTTGTTTCCCGCCCGGCAGAAGCACGCCCCTCCCGCGCGATGCAGAGCTTTTACATCAACGGGCGATTTGTCAAAAGCCGGACAGCCGGCGCCGCGGTGGATGAAGCGGCAAAGGGCAGCGTCATGGCGGGAAAATACCTTTCCTGCGTGCTGCATCTGACGGTTCCGGCTGCGGCGGTGGACGTCAACGTTCACCCGGCCAAGATCGAGGTGCGGTTCGTGACGGAACGGCCGATCTTCGACGCGGTGTACCACGCTGTCAAATCGGCGCTGGCACAGGGAGACCGGCCCGCGGAGCTTCGGCTGCCGCAGCAGGAAGCAAAGCAGCCGGGCCGGGTGCCGCCGGCGGCATCGGCAGAGCCTCTGCACGGCAGACTGAACGACGCGGCAGGCGGCGGGTATTTTGTGCAGAGCTTTCCGCCGCAGCAGGTGCTCAGCGGTTTTCTGCAGAAATCCGTCCCCCGCGCGAAAGCGGAGACCCCCCCCCAGCCGGTCCCGGCAAGCACGGAACGTTTGCCGGTAAAGAACACCGCCGCTCCCGACGAGGAATATGTGATCGAAACACCGTCTCTGCGCCCGTTCGGTTCGCCGCTGCCGAAACATGCGGCGGACCTGCCGCGCCCGGCGGAAGAGCCGCGGGCCGTGCCGGAGCAGGAAACGAAAACGGCGGAGAAAGCCGATCCTGCCGGAAAAACCGTTTTGCCGGGCAAAACGGAAGAGGCTCCGGCCGAACCGGCAGCGCCCGCCGAACCGGAACGCCGCCCGCTGCGCTGTGTGGGAGAGGTGTTCGGAACCTATATTCTGCTGGAATCGGCGGACGAGCTGGTTTTTATTGATAAGCATGCTGCGCACGAACGTATTCTTTACGAAAAGCTGCGCGCGCAGCAGGGAGAACGCTATGCGCAGCAGCTGCTCAGCCCGGTCACGGTTACGATGGATAAGGAATCCTATTCGGCGCTGCTTG
>JAQXJH010000027.1 GCA_029008595.1 Bacillota bacterium | reverse complement strand
TAAAGAGCAGGTGATCGATTTTCCGCCTCAGCCTGTGATCACCAAGGATAACGTTACCATGCAGATCGATACGGTCGTGTATTTTCAGATCACAGACCCGAAGCTTTACACCTACGGCGTGGAGCGTCCGGTCTCGGCGATTGAAAATCTGACGGCCACCACGCTGCGCAACATTATCGGCGATCTGGAACTGGACCATACGCTGACTTCCCGTGATGTGATCAACACAAAGATCCGCGTGATCCTGGACGAAGCGACCGACGCCTGGGGAATCAAGATCAATCGTGTCGAGCTGAAAAATATTATGCCCCCGCGCGAAATTCAGGAAGCGATGGAGAAGCAGATGAAGGCAGAGCGCGAACGCCGCGAAGCGATCCTTCGCGCAGAAGGCGAAAAGCGCAGCGAGATCCTGGTTGCCGAAGGCCACAAGGAGGCTGCGATTCTTCGTGCGGACGCTGTAAAGGAATCCAAGATCCGTGAAGCTGCCGGTGAAGCAGAAGCCATCATGTCGATTCAGAGCGCCATGGCAGACAGTATCAGGCTGCTCAATGCCGCCTCGCCTTCCGAGCGGGTGCTCGCGCTCAAGAGTCTGGAAGCTTTTGCAAAGGCTGCCGACGGAAAAGCGACCAAGATCATTATTCCGTCCGAGATCCAGTCCATTGCCGGGCTTGCCACCTCGCTGAAAGAACTGCTGACAGCGCCGGAACAGGTTCCGGAAGCAGCAGAACCCGCCGCAAAAAAGCTTTCGTAACAAGATAAAGTTATACAAATAATAAATAGCCGTGTGCGCGTTATTTTTTCAGAGTTACAAAAAATCTGAAAGGCGGGCCGCGGCTATTGCATTTTGCGTCGGAATCCCGTAAACTGTATATATATTGTGGAAAAAAGCGCACTCACCCGGAAAGGAATGGTTGTCGGTTTGAAAAGGACAGTTTTCAAGCGCCGCGCCCTGATCGTTTTTTCGGGGAATTTTGCGCGGATTTTCAGCTGAAAAACGACCGTTCTGTCCGTTCCGGTCGTTTTTTATTTTGTGGCCCTGCTTTTTTGCAGTGCAGCCAGCGGAAAGGATGATCATTTCAATGAAAAAAGTTGCGGTCATTATGGGGAGCGACAGCGATTTTCCGGTCGTTTCCAAGGCAATCCAAACGTTAAAAAGCTTTTCCGTTCCGGTGGAAGCACATGTAATGTCTGCCCACCGGACACCGGAGGCCGCTGCAGAGTTTTCGAAAAATGCAAGAGCAAACGGGTTTGGCGTGATTATTGCCGCGGCAGGCAAGGCGGCACATCTGGCGGGCGTGCTCGCTGCGCACACCACCCTGCCTGTGATCGGAATTCCGATCAAATCCTCCACGTTTGACGGGCTGGACGCCCTGCTTGCCACGGTGCAGATGCCCGGCGGGATTCCGGTTGCTACCGTTGCGGTGGATGGTGCCGAAAATGCTGCGCTGCTCGCGGTGCAGATGCTCGCTCTTTCCGATGAATCGCTGGCTTCCAAGCTTGAGGAAAAGAAAACCGCTATGAAAAACGGCGTTGCGGAAAAGGATGTCAGGCTGCAGAAAGCAGTAGAAGAGCTTTGAGCGACGGTGCGTTTTCCGGGCGGAAGGAAAGGCGGTTCGGTATGAATATGGACAAGCCGCAGGAGGAATGCGGCGTTTTCGGAATTTACAGCGCTGCGCAGTGCGATGTTGTAAAGGAAACGTTTCTGGCGCTGCATGCCCTGCAGCATCGCGGACAGGAAAGCTGCGGCATCGCTGTCAGCGATGACGGTGTTTTCCGCGTACAGAAGGATCATGGCCTTGTTTCCCAGGTCTTCGGCCAGCGCGCGCTGGATGCGCTCGGCCGCGGAATGATCGCGCTCGGCCATGTGCGTTATGCACCGGGCGATGAACTGGAACGCGCCAACGACCAGCCTCTGGTGATCCGTTACGCAAAAGGAAGTCTTGCGGTCGCCATGAACGGCGCGCTGGTCAACGCGTATGACATCAAAAATGAACTGCAGACAGGCGGCGCAATTTTTCAGACCAATAGTAACGCTGAGGTCGTCTCGTATGTGATCGCCCGCGAGCGCCTGAAAACAGGTTCCATTGAGGATGCCGTGCAGAATGCCATGGATCATTTGCAGGGAGCTTATTCCATGGTCATCATGAGTCCGCATAAGCTGATCGCTGCGCGCGATCCGCACGGATTTCGCCCGCTCTGCATGGGAACCGTGGAGGGATGCCCGGTTTTTGCGTCGGAATCCTGTGCCATTGAAAGTATCGGCGGAGAATTTATTCGCGATATCCGTCCCGGCGAGGTCGTTGTCTGTGATGAAAACGGCGTGCGCAGTTTCACAAAGCATTGCGGCGGAAAAAGCGCCTTCTGCCTGTTCGAGTACATCTATTTTGCCCGTCCCGATTCGGTGATCGAGCAGACAAGCGTTCATTTTGCCCGCCGCCGCGCCGGAGAACTCCTCGCCGGAGAAAACCCGGTGGCCGCAGACATGGTTTGCGGTGTTCCCGATTCCGGACTGGATGCCGCGCTCGGTTATGCCGCAGCTTCCGGCATCCCCTACGGAGTCGCTCTGATCAAGAACAAATACGTCGGCAGAACCTTTATTCAGGATACGCAGCTGCACCGCGAAGCATCGGTGCAGGTCAAGCTCAATGTGCTGAAGGCGGCTGTGGCCGGCAAACGGATCGTTCTGGTGGATGATTCCATCGTCCGGGGGACGACCTGCCGGTACATCGTCGGGCTGCTGCGGAAGGCCGGAGCGAAGGAGATCCATCTGCGGGTCACGGCGCCGCCGTTTCGGTTTCCGTGTTTTTTCGGCACCGATATCCGCTCCAAAGAACATCTGATCGCCTGCCGCATGAGTAGGGAAGAGATGACCGCATCCGTCGGCGCCGATTCGATCGGTTTCCTCAGTCTGGAAAACGCCCGGCGCATTGCAGGAAACGGAGTCGGGCTGTGCGATGCCTGCTTTACGGGCCAATATCCCATTCCCGTGCCGGAAAAGCTGCCCACCAGCAAATATGAGCAAAAGATCATTCAGCTTGAAGTCGCTCCACGGAACAACTGATTCCGAATCAATATACGAAAGGAAGTTATCTTTCATGAACAGTTACAGCAACAGCTACCGAGAAGCAGGTGTTGACGTAACCGCCGGTTATCAGGCGGTCAATCTGATGAAAAAGCACGTTGCCCGCACGATGATCCCCGGCGTTGTTTCCGGAATCGGCGGTTTCGGAGGGCTTTTTGAACCGGATCTGACCGGTATGAAGCGGCCGACGCTCGTTTCCGGAACCGATGGCGTCGGAACAAAAGTAAAAATCGCGTTTTTGCTCGGCAAGCACGATACCGTCGGAATTGACTGCGTTGCCATGTGCGTCAATGACGTGATCTGCTGCGGCGCGAAACCGATCTTTTTCCTGGATTACATCGCCTGCGGCAAAAACTATCCGGAAAAAATTGCAGCGATCGTTTCCGGCGTTGCCGAAGGCTGTGTCCAGTCCGGCTGTGCGCTGATCGGCGGCGAAACAGCGGAACACCCCGGTCTGATGCCGGCAGATGAATACGATATTGCCGGTTTCAGCGTCGGTATTGTCGATCAGGAAAAAATCATTGACGGCTCCAAGCTGAAAAAGGGAGATGTTCTGATCGGTCTGCACTCCAGCGGCGTGCATTCCAACGGCTTTTCCCTTGTCCGCAAGGTGCTTGACCTGAACAAGAGAACCGTCAATGCCCACGTGGACGACTTGTCCGAGAGCCTGGGCGAAACGCTGCTGACCCCGACAAAGATCTATGTCAGACCCATGCTGGAGCTGCAGCGCAGATGCGAAATTCACGCGATTTCTCACATTACCGGCGGCGGATTTTACGAAAATATTCCGCGCATGATGAAAGACGGCCTGTGTGCAAAAATTAAAAAGGGTTCCTGGCCAAAGCTTCCGATCTTTGATCTGATCGAGCATGTAGGAAACATTTCGGAGCATGACATGTACAATACCTTCAATATGGGGATCGGTATGTGTGTTGCGGTTCCGGCAGAACAGGCGGATGAGGCGATGCGGACGCTGTACCGCTGCGGAACCGAGGCATCCATTATCGGTGAAGTGATCGAAGGAAACGGCGGGGTCGAATTATGCTGAACATAGCCGTATTGGTGTCGGGCGGCGGCACAAATCTGCAGGCGTTGATCGATGCACAGGCTGCCGGAAGAATTCCCAACGGAAAAATTGCGTGCGTAATTTCCAGCAAGGCCGATGCTTTTGCTCTGGAACGGGCGAAAAAGGCACAGATCCCGACCGAGATCCTGCTGCGGAAAGAATTCAGGGACGGTGCGGAATACGATGCCGCGCTGATTGCTCTGCTCCAGCGGTATCAGATCGGCCTGGTGGTGCTGGCCGGCTTTATGACCATCATCGGAGAGTCCGTGATCCGGGCATATGAAAACCGCATCATCAACGTGCACCCGTCGCTGATCCCGTCCTTTTGCGGGGAAGGTTTTTATGGGCTTCATGTACACGAGGCCGCCCTGCAGCGCGGCGTCAAGGTGACCGGCGCAACGGTTCATTTTGTCAATGAGGTCTGTGACGGCGGGCCGATCATTCTGCAGAAAGCGGTGGAGATCCGACCGGACGATACGCCGGAGACCCTTCAGCGCCGCGTGATGGAACAGGCTGAATGGGAGCTGCTGCCGCGTGCGGCGGCGCTGTTCTGCGACGGAAAAATCACTGTGCAGAACGGAATTGCTTCCATCGCCGGCTAAATTCAGAAAATGATATGAGGAGATGTTTTTATGGCAGAATTGCTTGATCTGAAACAGGTGTTGTGCGATAACGAATATCCGGGCCGCGGCATCATCATGGGCAAAAGCGCCGATGACAGGCATGCTGTATTTGCCTATTTTATCATGGGACGCAGCGAAAACAGCCGAAACCGCGTCTTTGTGGAAGAGGGCAGCGGCATCCGCACCGAAGCGTTCGATCCTTCGAAAATGATCGATCCTTCGCTCGTCATCTATGCGCCGGTCCGTGTGCTGGAGGATAAAACCATTGTGACAAACGGCGATCAGACCGATACCATCTATGATTATCTCAAAGCGGGAAAAAGCATGCGTCAGGCCCTGAGAACCCGCACGTTTGAACCGGATGCCCCCAACTTTACCCCGCGCATTTCCGCCGTGGCAAAAATTAAAAAGGGCCGTTTTTCTTACAGAATGTCGATTCTGAAAAGCTCTTTCGGCCGCGAGGAATCGTGTGAGCGTTTTTATTACGATTACGATCAGCCGATCGCGGGCGAAGGCCGCTTTATTCACACCTACCGCTGCAACGGCAGCCCGATCCCGTCCTTTTCCGGAGAGCCGGAGGCCGTTTCCGTCAATGGAACTATTGATGAGTTTACCAGCCTGGTCTGGAACGCGCTGAACGAGGAAAACAAGGTTTCGCTCTTTGTTCGCTTCGTCAATCTGCAGACAGGAAAAACCGAGACCCGCATTGTGAACAAGAACGTGAAATAACGGTTTTAACCCGGAAAGGAATGTTTGAAATGGCAAACGAACTGCTTTTGAAATATGGCTGCAACCCGAACCAGAAACCGGCGCGCGTCTTCATGAAGGACGGCGGAGAACTGCCGATGACCGTCCTCAACGGCAGACCCGGATATATCAATCTGATGGATGCGTTCAACAGCTGGCAGCTGGTCAGGGAGCTGAAGGAAGCAACCGGTCTTCCCGCGGCAGCATCGTTCAAGCATGTCAGCCCGGCGGGAGCTGCGGTTGCCGCGCCGCTGAGCGACACGCTGAAGAAGATTTATTTTGTAGAGGATCTGGAGCTTTCGCCGATCGCAACGGCATATGCCCGTGCGCGCGGCGCCGACCGCATGTCCTCCTACGGCGATTTTGTTGCGCTTTCCGAGGTGTGCGACGAGCAGACCGCAGCGCTTCTTGCCCGCGAGGTTTCCGACGGGATCATCGCGCCGGGTTACACGGACCGCGCGCTGGAGATCCTGAAGAGCAAACGCAAGGGAACCTATACCGTTCTGCAGATGGATTCGTCTTATACGCCGGCTCCGGTGGAACAGCGGGATATCTTCGGCATTACGTTTGAACAGGGAAAGAATAATCTGAAGATCGACGAGACGATGCTGGAAAATCTTGTTACCGAAAACAAGCAGTTTCCGGAATCGGCAAAACGCGATCTGCTGATTGCGCTGATCACTTTGAAATATACGCAGTCCAATTCGGTCTGCTATGCAAAGGACGGCCAGGCAATCGGTGTCGGCGCCGGCCAGCAGTCCCGCATTCACTGCACACGCCTTGCGGGCAATAAAGCGGATATCTGGCACCTGCGGCAGCATCCGAAGGTGCTCGGCCTGCAGTTCAAAGAGAACATTCGCCGTCCGGATCGCGATAATACCATTGATGTTTATATTTCGGACGATTATGAGGATGTTCTGGCAGATGGAATCTGGCAGAATTTCTTTGCCGTCAGACCCGAACCGCTGACGCGGGAAGAAAAGCGCGCTTATCTGAACACCGTTACCGGCGTTTCGCTCGGTTCCGATGCGTTTTTCCCGTTCGGGGATAATATTGAGCGGGCCAAGCGCAGCGGTGTCGAGTATATTGCACAGCCGGGCGGTTCCATCCGGGACGACAATGTGATCGAAACCTGCAACAAATACGGCATGGCAATGGCGTTTACCGGCATCCGCCTGTTCCATCACTGATCGGAACGGCTGTCCTTGCAAAAAAATGCGGGGCAGCCTGTCTTTTCATATTCTGGATGAATCGGAAGGGAAGTTGTTCTCATGAAAATTCTGATGATCGGCTCCGGAGGCCGCGAACATGCGCTGGTACGCAAACTGAAAGAAAGCCCCCGTGCCGAAAAAATATATTGCGCTCCCGGCAACGGAGGAATTTCCTGCGACGCAGAGTGCGAACCGATCGGCGCAATGGATATTGAAGGTGCGGTTGCGTTTGCAAAGCAGAACGCGATCGATCTGGTGTTTGTCGCTCCGGACGATCCGCTTGCCGCCGGAATGGTCGACGCCATGCAGCGGGAAGGCATCCGCGCGTTTGGCCCCTGTGCCGCAGCGGCGAGGATCGAAAGCAGCAAGGTTTTTTCGAAGAATCTGATGAAAAAGTACGGCATTCCGACAGCAGGCTACGAGGTGTTTGAAAACCCGGCGGATGTCCTGACCTATATCCGCAGCAAAAACACTTTTCCGGCGGTGATCAAAGCGGATGGGTTGGCGCTCGGCAAAGGCGTCGTCATTGCACAGAACCTGCAGGAAGCGGAAGACGCCGTTCGTTCCATTATGGAAGATAAAATATTCGGCGCTTCGGGAAACCGCGTGGTAGTAGAAGAATTTCTGACCGGGCCAGAGGTTTCCGTTCTGGCGTTTACAGACGGAAAAACGGTGAAGCCGATGGTTTCCTCCAAGGATCACAAACGTGTCGGAGACGGAGACCGGGGGCCGAACACCGGCGGTATGGGAACCATCAGCCCCAATCCGTATTACACCGATGAGATTGCAGAAATCTGTATGCAGACCATCTTTTTGCCGACGATCCGTGCGATGCAGCAGGAAGGCTGCCCGTTCAAGGGATGCCTCTATTTTGGGCTGATGATCACCCCGGACGGACCGAAGGTGATCGAATACAACGCGCGCTTCGGCGATCCGGAAACGCAGGTCGTTCTGCCGCGTCTGAAAACCGATCTGGTCGATATTATTGATGCGGTGATCGATGAAACGCTTGACACCTGTCCGATCGAATGGTCGGATGAGGCGTGCGCCTGTGTGGTTCTCGCTTCCGGCGGATACCCGGGCAAGTATGCAAAAGGAATGGAAATTACCGGGCTGGATGAAAACGGACAGGTGAACGGTGTGACGGTTTATCACGCCGGAACCGTTCGGAAAGACGGCAGATTCCTGACCAACGGCGGTCGTGTGCTTGGCGTAACGGCGACGGGTGCAACGCTGGATGAGGCGCTGAACAAGGCTTATTCCGCCGCTGAAAAAATTCATTTTGACGGGGTGCAGTACCGTCACGATATTGGCAGAACACGCTGACTTTTTCACTCTTTTGTGCAAGTTCGGCTCCTGCGGTGCATATGCTTTGTACCGTGGGAGCTTTATTTTTTTGCGCGGAGCTTTTATCATGACTGCCGGATCAACGGTGTGCAGCCGGTTGGAAAGCAGTGCGAAAGGGAGGTTATCGGGAATGGTTTGCCGCCTTGCGGATCTGCGAAACAAAGAAGTAATCAACATTAAAGACGGAATGCGTCTCGGCTGCGTTTGCGACGCAGAACTGGATACCTGCACCGCAAAGCTGATTTCGATCATCGTCTACGGCCGGCCGCGCTTTTTCGGAATCTTCGGCCGCGAGGAAGATATTATCATTCAATGGTGTGACATTGAGGTGATCGGAGAGGACACGATATTGGTCAGCTGCTGCCTGCCGTCTTCATCGGGCCGCCGTAGCTTTTTCCGGAATCTGTGGGGCAGCTGATCTGTTCTGCAAAAAATTTCGATCCCGACGTTTGATTTGATCGGAAAACTTGTCTTTCTGCCGGTGTTCTGTTATAATAATCAATATATCAATTCAGCAGACCGATTCGGCAGAAAGGAAGCGACAGCATGAAGCAATCATCATTTTTTCGGCTGATATGTGTTTTTTTGTGCTGTGCGGTTATTTTCACGCTGATTCCGGCTGCGCATGCATCTTCAGCCGCTGCAGCGGTCGCTTCGGAAGGGGGATTTGCTTCGGTTTCACTGAAGGCGGGAGCAGTTTGCAAGCTGACGCTGTCGCAGCCCGACAGCAAAGCGCAGTGGGTGTCCAGTGCGCCGTCGGTCGCGTCGGTCGATTCTTCCGGAAAGGTCACGGCCAAAGCGCTTGGCTCGGCCGTTGTTTATGCGGTTTCCGGCAAGGATACCGGCATGTTTGAAAGCTGGATCATTACGGTGGAAGAAGCTCCGGCCATCTCTTCTCTGCAGATCAATCTTCGCGCGGCAGGAATGAAAGTGGGGCAGACGGTACAGCTTTCGGTGTCCGGTGCGGAAAAACTGGTCTGGAGCAGCAGCGACAGCTCCGTTGCTTCGGTCAACGGCAGCGGCGTTGTTTCGGCAAAGGCAAAGGGCAGCGCGGTGGTGTATGCAAAAACCGAGGATGGCAGATATGCGGCCTCCTGTGCGGTCATGGTGATCGATCCGACCCTGACCATGAAAGTGACGTCCAAGACCCTCCCAAAAGGGATGACGCTGTATAATTCTGCAGGCACTTCTTTCGTGATCTGGACGACCAGCAACCCGGATGTTGCAACGGTCAAGCGGGGATTTATTGAAGCGGTCGGAGCCGGCACGGCAATTATTACTGCTTATCGGCTCGACGGTACCGGAACACAGTGTACCGTAACGGTAACGAATGAGGATGCAGTGAAATCGGCTTATCTGGATCCTTTCAATGTGACGGTCGGCGAACAGACCGAAGCGGTGGTGATCACGTCGCTGGAGTGCACGTCGGTCAAGGTCAATGCTTTGGATGAATCGGGAGCCGCCGCAGCGTCCTTTTCGGCTTCCAGCGGATATACGGATCTCACCTCCGGAGGGCGAAAGGTCAGGGTCTGGCGGGTGCCGGTCACGCTTCAGGCTTCCGGAACGATCTCGCTGCAGGCCTCGGCCTCGGCGGCGGGCTGTACGGCAAACAGCTATTCCTTTTACGCTTCGGTATCACCGGAAGAAGGCGCCGAAGGAATACAGCCGCGCGGAGAAGCAAGCGATCAGCTGCTTCGTTTTATGGCGTCCTATGAAGGCCTCTGTTCCACGGTGCAATACGACGTCGTCAATTATCCGACGATCGGGAACGGGATCGTATTGAATCCCGGCGATACCTTTTATAACAACCAGACCGCCGAAGAAGCTTACGGCTACATGGGCGCCTATGTACATCGCCTGTTCAGCGTTCAGCTGAATGCCTTTGTCAAAAAAAACAGCCTGATTCTGACGCAGAATCAATATGATGCCCTGATCAGTTTTGCCTATAACATGGGTGCGTATTGCTGGTCAGCCGTGCATTTTACTCTTCGGGAGCTGTTGGAGGAAAACCCCGATGCCTCAACGATCGACCCGCAGCAGCTGAAATATGCCTTCGGGCAGCTGAGCACGACCGGCGGTTATTTTTACACGGGACTCTGGCGCCGCAGGATCGATGAGTGGGAGATGTTCACCAAGGGAGATTATAACGTTCATCCGGTCGTTACCAGCGCCACGAATGATGAATTTGCGCTTCCCACGGCGGAAGAACGCGCCGATCCGGAAAAGTATAAGCCATATTGGGAATATTGATTTGTAATAAGCAGAGCTTTACGATATCGCAGGGATTTTCTCTGCGATATTTTTTTGCGCTTTGCTTGACATTTGCCGTTTCAATGGTATAATTTAAGAAGAAAATCATACTTTTCATACTATTCAAACTCAGAAAGCAGATGGTGAAAGCCGGATTTCAGGCGATCGCTCTGCGGAACAGAAAGGAATGGCTGTGCAGCTATGAAAGGGCCGGAAGGAAAGTGTGCCTGGACAGTAAAAATCGGTGAAAAAGGCCAGTTTGTTATTCCAAAAGAAGCAAGGGAAATGTTTGACCTGCGCCCCGGCGATTCGATCATCGTACTGGCAGACTCAAAGCGGGGAATTGCGATTCCTCCAAAATCGCATTTTGTCAAGCTGATGGAATCCATTTTTGAACAAGGGGCGTCAAAAGACGGCGATGAGTGATCTGCAGCCCGCAAAAAAAGGAAGTGTTGCGCGATGAACATCCTGACAGTAGAGAATCTATGCAAGAATTACCCTGCCTTTCAACTGAAAAATGTTTCGTTCCAGCTGGAAAAAGGAAAAATCACCGGGTTTATCGGAAGAAACGGAGCAGGCAAGACCACAACGCTGAAATCCCTGTTTAATTTTATCCATCCGGACAGCGGCCGGGTCAGCTTTTTCGACATGGAATTTGCGGAACATGAGCTGGAGATCAAACAGCGTGTTGGTTTTGTTTCCGGCGGGATCGATTTTTATCCGAATAAGCGCCTGCGCACGATCACTGCGGCTGCGCGTCCCTTTTATCCGCAGTGGGATGACGGGGAGTACCGGAAATATCTCGGGCTTTTCGCGTTGGATGAGACGAAAACCCCGGCTCAGCTTTCGGCCGGCATGAAGGTGAAGTATTCTTTGGCGCTGGCTTTGTCTCACCATGCCGAGCTTTTGATCCTGGACGAGCCGACCAGCGGTCTGGATCCCGTTTCACGCGATGAATTGCTGGAAATTTTTATGGATCTGTGCGAAAAAGGCGTGACGATCCTTTTTTCAACGCACATTACATCCGATCTCGAAAAGTGTGCCGATCAGATCATTTATATCAAAAACGGCGCGGTTCTTGCGCAGAGCGAACTGCGGCATTTTGTCTCCGGCTATCGGATCTATGATCTGACAAAAGAGCAGCTGACGCCGAAACTGCAGGCGCGATCGCTTGGAACGGCACGCAGCAAATACGGGTATTCCGTTCTGCTGAGGGCGGATGAACCGCTGGGATTTGATGCGCCGGAGCAGCAGGCCACGCTGGAGGAGATCATGGTGCATCTGGAAAAATGAACGCAGCCGCGCTGTTCGCTCTCTTCTGCGGAACAGGAACGGTGCCGTGCGGAAATGCGGCCGCCTTGCCGTATTGTATTTTGAAAGGTTGAATGAAGGTTGAAAAATCTGCTCAAAAAGGAATTTCTTCTTGCAATGCACCCGACCGCGCCGATTTTTCTGATGCTGTCGGCGATGCTGCTGATCCCGAATTATCCGTATTATGTGATCTTTTTTTACACGGGTCTTGCGATTTTTTTTACCTGTCTGAACGGACGTGAAAATCACGATGTTGCCTATACGGTTCAGCTGCCGGTGGCAAAGCGCGACGTGGTCAAAGCGCGTTTTGCGTTTGTGTTGGTTCTGGAAGGTGTGCAGACAGCGGCTGCAGTCCCGTTTGCCGCTCTGCGTCAAAGCTTTCCGATGCCGGGAAATGAAGTCGGCATGGATGCCAATGTTGCTCTGTTTGCCTTTTCTTTTGTTCTGCTGGGGCTGTTCAATCTTGTTTTCTTCTCGATCTATTACCGGAATGTCCGGAAAGTCGGAAAAGCCTTTGTGGTGTCCAGCATCACAGTTTTTGTCTATATGGGGATTCTGGAGGTCTGCACGCATCTGATTCCGTTTTTGAGGAATCGGATGGATACGCCGGATCCGCAGTATCTGACGGAAAAACTGATCCTCCTGGCGGCGGGGATCCTGTTGTTTGCCGTGCTGACGTGGGCAGCCTATCAAAACGCGGTCCGCCGTTTTGAAGCACAGGATCTGTAACGGAAAAGCTCAATCAGAATTACAGCAAAAAAAGGGCGGGAGCCTGCTTGTTCTGCAGGTTCCTGCCCTTTTGGGTCAGCCCTGTGCTCCGCGCAAAAAAGCGGCGGAGGAACGGGAAGAATCGGATCAGATGACGCCTTCGGAAAGCATTGCGTCGGCAACCTTGCGGAAACCGGCAATGTTGGCGCCGATCACAAAATTGTTGTGGAATCCATATTGTTCGGAAGCATCGGAGATCTGCTCGCAGATATTGACCATGATCTGCTTCAGGCGGGCGTCAACCTCTTCAAAGCTCCAGGAAAGGCGCATGCTGCCCTGGCTCATTTCCAGAGCGGAAACGGCTACGCCGCCTGCGTTGGCCGCTTTGCCCGGTGCAAAGAGCACGCCGCCGTCCAGGAAGAAGTGCGTGGCTTCCAGAGTGGAAGGCATGTTTGCTCCTTCGGCAACGGCAATACAGCCGTTTTTGATCAGGATCTTGGCGTCCTCTGCGCCAAGTTCGTTCTGCGTGGCGCACGGCAGCGCAATATCCACCGGCACGTTCCAAACACCCTTGCCTGCGTGATATTCGCTGTGCGGACGGTATTTTATATATTCTGTAAGACGCTGCCGGTTAACCTCCTTGATCTGTTTGACAGCCTGCAGATCGATGCCGTCCTTATCGTAGATCCAGCCGGTCGAATCGCTCATCGTCAGAACTTTGGCACCCAGCGCCTGGGCTTTTTCTGCGGCGTAAATGGCAACGTTACCGGAACCGGAGATCGAACATTTCATGCCGCGGATATCACGGCCGTTGCGGCGGAGCATCTCCTGTGTCAGATAAAGCAGACCGTAGCCGGTGGCTTCTGTACGGGCCAGCGATCCGCCGAAGGTGATGCCTTTGCCGGTAAGCACGCCTTCAAAACGGTTGGTGATACGTTTGTACTGGCCGAACATATAACCAATCTCGCGGCCGCCCACGCCGATATCCCCGGCGGGAACGTCGGTGGAAGCGCCGATATGGCGGTAAAGCTCTGTCATAAAGCTCTGGCAGAACGCCATGATCTCACGGTCGGATTTTCCTTTCGGGTCAAAGTCCGAGCCGCCCTTACCGCCGCCGATCGGCAGGCCGGTCAGGGAGTTTTTAAAAATCTGCTCAAATCCGAGGAACTTGATAATACCGAGGTTGACAGAGGGGTGAAGCCGAAGGCCGCCCTTATAGGGGCCGATCGCGCTGCTGAATTCCACGCGGTAACCGCGGTTCACATGAACCTTTCCGTTGTCGTCCATCCACGGAACGCGGAACATCAGCTGCCGTTCCGGCTCTACGAGGCGTTCCAGGATCCCGGCCTCTTCGTATCTCGGATCGGCATCAAAAACAGGAGCAAGCGATTCCAGAACCTCGGTTGCGGCCTGGATAAACTCCGGTTCATGCGGATTCTTTTTTACGAGTTCATCAAGTGTTCGACTGACATAGGACATCTGCGCAATTCCTCCTTGAAGCTGCAGCGGAGAATAATGCAAAATGCATCATGTTTGAAACCGGGCTGCATATTTTTAGTCTGACAGGTTCACCATGAATGCGGCCAAAACCAGAGACGGTCGCTGTTTTGTGTTTCCCCAAACCCCAAAATCTGCGGCAGCGGGTCTTTTTCAAAGCGGAAAAACCGGATCTTTTTCTGCATCAAATATCACAGATATCAGACATAAAGACAAAAAAAGACCGAAAAAGCCCCGAACGTATTTGCTTTTGAAAATACATCATGACGAAGGCATCAGCTGTTAGCATTGTAGCACCAATGAAGAAACGATGCAAGAGAAAAATTATCAATTTTCAATAATCTTGCAAGTTTACAGATAAAAATTGCAAAAAGGCCTTGCTTTTTGGAAGATTGTTGATATAATAAATAGCGAAGAGAAACGAGGGCAGCGCCGAAAGGTTTCCGGCCGGCTTTCCGAATGAAGGCTGTAGCCCCGTTCCCGTCAAATAAAATGCTTTAGAACGAAGGCGTTCTCCAAGGGGGATGTCTTCGTTTTTTTGCATAATACAGATTATTTTCATTGTGGAGGGAATTACTTATGAGCAAGTACACAAAGGAAGACATTATCCGGCTTGTCAAGGAAAATGACGTCAGCTTTATCCGCCTCCAGTTTACCGATATTCTCGGTACGCTCAAGAACGTGGCAATCACCCCCAGCCAGCTGGAAAAAGCGCTGGATAATAAATGTATGTTTGATGGTTCTTCGATCGAAGGCTTCGTCCGTATTGAGGAATCCGATATGTACCTCTATCCGGATTATGATTCGTTCGCGATCATTCCGTGGCGTCCGCAGCAGGATCGCGTGGCCCGCCTGATCTGCGATGTTTACAAGCCGGACGGCACCCCGTTTGAAGGCGATCCGCGCTATGTTCTGAAAAAGACCATTCAAAGAGCTGCCGATATGGGCCTTTCATTCAATGTCGGTCCGGAATGTGAATTCTTCCTGTTCCATACCGATGACACCGGCCATGCCACTACCGAAACCTACGATGAAGCCGGTTACTTCGATCTGGGCGGAACGGAGAACGGCGAAAATGCCCGCCGTGATATGGTTCTTGCTCTTGAGGAAATGGGCTTTGAAATCGAAGCTTCCCATCATGAGGTGGCTGTCGCCCAGCACGAAATTGACTTCAAATACAGCGACGCGCTGCTTGCCGCCGACCGCATCATGACGTTCAAAATGGCTGTCAAAGCCATCGCCCGCCAGCATGGTATGTGTGCAACCTTTATGCCCAAGCCTATTTTCGGCATCAACGGTTCGGGTATGCACACCAATATGTCCCTGTTCACAGCGGACGGAAAGAATGCGTTCTACGATCCGAACGATTCCATCGGTCTGAGCAAGATGGCTTACAGCTTTATTGCCGGTATTATGAAGCACATGCGTAGCATGACGGCAGTTACCAATCCGCTGGTCAATTCGTACAAGCGTCTGGTTCCCGGTTACGAGGCTCCCTGCTACATTGCGTGGACAGCCAGCAACCGCAGCGCGCTGATTCGTGTTCCGGCCAGCCGCGGTATGGGAACCCGCGTGGAGCTTCGCTGCCCGGATCCGGCCTGCAACCCCTATCTGGAGCTTGCTGTTCTGCTTGCCGCCGGTCTTGACGGTATCGAGCAGAATCTGCAGCCGGTTGACGCTGTGAGCGCAAATATTTTCCATATGACTCCTGATGAGCGCGAGGCTCGCGGTATCGAAAGCCTGCCGGGCAATCTGCATGAAGCGATCCGTGAAATGAGAAAGAGTCAGTTTGTGAAAGATGTTCTCGGCGAGCATGTGTTTACCAAATATCTGGAAGCCAAACGCGCCGAGTGGGATGCATTCCGCACGGTCGTCACCCAGTGGGAGCTGGATGCATATCTTGAAAAGTATTGATTGATTTTCAGCCCGGCAATGAGGATTGTCGGGCTGTTTATTAAATGAAGAGCAGAATGGCGGACCTCACGAAAGGGGAGATCGGCAATGCAGAATGTCATTATCGCATATTCCAACCTGCAGGCTGCGCAGAAGATCCGGTCGGTGCTGACGGCAAACGGATTTACGGTTACGGGTGTCTGCGGCTCGGCTGCGCAGGCGCTTGCCCGTGCCAGCGAGCGGGAGGAAGGCGGAGTGATCGTCAGCGGATACCGTTTTCCGGACATGACGGCGATCACAATGGCTTCCATGCTGCCCTCCAGCTATTCGGTTCTGCTGCTTCTGACCCCGTCCCAGGCCGATGTCCGGACAGCTACCAAGCTGCCCTGTATCGATTTGCCGGTCAACAAAGAGGTGCTGGTGGAGCAGCTGCGCCGGCTGATGGATACCCGCCGCCGGAAAGCGGAAGAACGAAGCAGAAACGAACACCGGCCGGTTGAAAAAAGCGAAGAGGCGCGTGCGCTGATCGCTCAGGCAAAAGAGCTTTTAATGCAGCGGGATCACCTTTCGGAGGCTCAGGCCCACCGCTACATCCAGAAAAAAAGCATGGATGCCGGCAGAAAAATGGAGGATACCGCGCAGGAGATCCTCCGCAAGGCCGCGGGTATTTTGCAGCCGGAATAAAAAATTGTATTTTTTTTCATTTTGCTCTTTAAAAATCCGAAAGATTGTATTATAATATTTTCCGAAAAAGCGCAGGCCGGGTGTTGAGACCAGCCCCGGCCCGGCAGGAAAACAGCAGCGGCATCTGCCGCGGCAGGCCGGAAAGTTGAGTTTTGAACGAGCTTTTTTGTTTTCCTTTGGCATGAAAACCGGAAAAACGGAATAAGGTAAAGCGTGCAATCTGTACCGCCGGTCATGCCAAAAAACTGAATATGAATAATAATTCATACATATTGCAATAAAATTAAGCTTGGAAGGATGAAGTTCCGTGCAGTTTACAAAGATGCAAGCCGCAGGTAATGATTATATTTATATCGATTGCTTCCGGCAGTCGGTTTCTTCTCCGTCCGAGCTTTCGGTGCAGCTCAGCAACCGGCATTTCGGCATTGGTTCTGACGGGATCATTCTGATCGGCCCGTCGGATCATGCCGATTTTTCTATGCGGATTTTTAATGCGGACGGTTCTCAGGCGCAAATGTGCGGCAATGGGATCCGGTGCGTGGGAAAGTATGTTTACGAAAAAGGTCTGACGCAGAAGCGGCAGATCACGGTAGATACGCTTGCCGGCGTCAAAACGCTGACGCTCGCCGTAAACGGGCAGAATCGCGTGGAAACGATTTCGGTTGCGATGGGGGCGCCGGGGTTTGGTGCAGACGAGGTTCCCTTTTCCCCGGAACAGCTTGCCGTTCTGGAACGGACGCTGCGAGAACAGGGGATCGCCGACGGGATCTGCCCGGTTTCTATGGGAAACCCTCACTGCGTGCTCTTTGTTGCCGATGCATTTCATGCACCGGTGGAAAAGATCGGCGCAATGGCCGAATGCCACCCGGCGTTTCCGCAGCGCGCCAATATAGAATTTGTTCAGGTCGTGGATGCCGCGCATCTGAATGTGCGCGTCTGGGAACGCGGTTCGGGCGAGACGCTCGCCTGCGGCACGGGGGCCTGCGCTTCGGCGGTTGCTGCGGCGTTGAAAAAAGGAACGTCGTCCTCTGTCGCGGTCACCCTGCCGGGCGGGACGCTTGGTGTAACATACGACCGAAACAATCAACAGGTTTTTTTGCAGGGCGGCGCCGAATTTGTATTCGACGGCACACTGCTTTCAATATGAATCTACAGGAGGAAAAGTCATGTTTCGCATCAATGAAAATTTCGTCAAGCTTCCGCCCAGTTACCTGTTTGTGGATATCAACCACAGGGTACAGCGCTTTGCGGAGCAAAATCCCGATAAACCGATCATTCGCCTCGGAATCGGTGACGTGACCCGCCCGCTGCCGAAATCTGTTGTTGCCGCAATGGTGCGCGCAACGGAAGAAATGGGGCAGAGCGATACGTTTCGTGGATACGGCCCGGAACAGGGCTACAGCTTTCTGCGGGAGGCGATTGCCGTAAACGATTATGCGTCCCGCGGTGTTGTGATCGATCCGGATGAGATTTTTATCAGCGACGGTTCCAAGTGCGACTGCGGAAACATCGGCGATATTTTTGACCGGGACAATGTTGTGGCAGTCTGCGACCCGGTGTATCCCGTATATGTCGATACCAACGTGATGGCAGGCCGCGCCGGAGAGTATGTAGAGGGAAAGGGCTGGAACAATATCGTTTATATGTCCTGCTGCAAGGAAAACGGTTTCCTGCCGGAGCTTCCGAAAACAAAAGTCGATCTGATCTACCTCTGCTTCCCGAACAATCCGATGGGCAACACGGCAACGAAGGAGCAGCTGGCTGTCTGGGTGGACTATGCGCTGAAAAACGGATCGGTCATTCTGTTTGACGCCGCTTATGAGGCGTTTATCACCGAGGAAAATATTCCGCATTCCATCTATGAGATTGAAGGGGCAAAGGAATGCGCAATCGAGTTCCGCAGCTTTTCCAAAACGGCAGGCTTCACCGGAACCCGCTGCGCCTTTACGGTTGTGCCCAAGGCGCTGAAATGCGGCGGGGTTTCCCTGAATCAGCTCTGGAACCGCCGCCAGTCCACAAAATTCAACGGAGTATCCTATCCGGTGCAGCGTGCTGCGGAAGCGGTCTATTCGCCGGAAGGCCAGCGCGAGATCAAGGAAAACATTGCATATTATCATAATAATGCATCGATCATCCGGAACGGACTGGCTCAGGCGGGCTTTGAGGTATACGGCGGCGTCAATTCACCGTACATCTGGCTCAAAACACCGGATAACATGACCTCCTGGCAGTTTTTCGACGAGCTTCTCAACCGCGTTCAGGTCGTCGGAACCCCGGGTTCGGGCTTTGGTCCCTGCGGCGAAGGCTATTTCCGCCTGACGGCATTCGGCAGCACCGAAAATACAAAGGCGGCGCTGGAACGCATCGTGCATGAATTCTGATCTGCGGGCGGATGCGCCGCAGAAAAGGCAGGCCGTATGTGCGGGTGCTGGTTGCCCGTAAAAGCGCCGGCGGGGCAGCCGGCACAGAGAAGACAGGATTTGGTGATTTGCAAATGAAAGCATTGTTAATGTTGGAGGATGGCACAAAGTATGAAGGAACCGGGATCGGCGACTGCCGCAACGTTGTTTGTGAGGTCGTGTTCAATACCGGAATGTGCGGCTATCCCGAACTGCTGACGGATCCTTCCTATTGCGGACAGGCGGTCGTAATGACTTATCCGCTCATTGGAAATTACGGTGTCTGTTATGATGATGCCGAATCGTCGCGGCCCTGGGTGGGAGCCTATATCGTTCATTCTCTGACCCCGCACGGAAGCAATTTCCGCCGGGATATGAATCTGGACCGTTATCTGCTTGCAAACCATATTCCGGGAATGGAAGGTGTCGATACCCGTGCGCTGACCAGGCACCTGCGGGAACGCGGAACCATGCGCGGCGCGCTCTCCTTCGGGGATTCCATCGATGAAGAAGCGATGCTGCAGGCGGCCCGCAGCTACCGGCTGACCAGCCATGTTCCGTTGGTCAGCCGCACAGACGGCCGTTTTTACCCCGGAGAAGGCGCAAAGGTCGCAATGATCGATTTCGGTGTCAAGCAGAGCATTATTACCTCGCTGACAAAGCGCGGCTGTTCGGTGCAGTGTTTTCCGCATGACGCGGATTTTGAGGATATCCGGCAGTATGCGCCCGACGGCGTTATGCTTACCAACGGCCCCGACGATCCGCAGGACTGTGTGCATGCGATCGGCGAGATCAGAAAGCTGCTGGATTACGGCATACCGACGTTTGCGATCTGCCTCGGTCACCAGCTGATGGCGCTTGCGACAGGAGCACAGACCGAGCGTCTGAAATACGGTCACCGCGGGATCAATCATCCGGTCAAGGAGCTTGCGGCCAATCGGGTCTATATCACTTCGCAGAACCACGGTTACGTGGTCAGGGGAGAAACGGTGGATCCAAAGGTCGCCGAGATATCCTTTGTCAGTATGAACGACGGCAGCGTAGAGGGACTGAACTATCAGAACGGACGCGCGTTCTCGGTGCAGTTTCATCCGGAAGCGGCCCCCGGCCCGAAGGATACGGCGTTTTTGTTTGACCGCTTCGTTTCGCTGATGGGAGGAAACCGCGAATGAGAGACCAAAGCATTAAAAAAGTTGTTATCATCGGTTCCGGCCCGATCATTATCGGTCAGGCGGCGGAATTCGATTACGCCGGTACGCAGGCCTGCCGTGCCCTGAAGGAGGAAGGCGTTCAGGTCGTTCTGGTCAACTCCAATCCGGCAACGATCATGACCGATAAGATGATCGCGGATCATGTCTATATTGAGCCGCTGAACCTGACAACGCTCAAACGGGTGATCGAAATCGAAAAGCCCGACTGCATCCTGCCGACCCTCGGCGGTCAGAATGCCCTGAATCTCGGCATTGAGCTGGAGGAATCCGGTTTTTTAAAAGAGCATAACGTTCGGATCATCGGCACTTCTGCGCAGACCATCAAACGCGCCGAAGACCGTGAGTTGTTCAAGGAAGCGATGGAGAAGATCCATCAGCCGTGCGCCGAAAGCCGCATTGCCGAAACGCTGGAGGAATGCATCCGCGAAGCGGAAGAGATCGGCTATCCGGTCATCGTTCGCCCGGCCTATACTCTCGGCGGAACCGGCGGCGGAATTGCCAACAACCAGGAAGAACTGGTTGAAATCGCTTCTCAGGGGCTGCATCTGAGCCGCGTCGGTCAGGTGCTGATCGAGCGAAGCATTGCAGGATGGAAAGAAATTGAATATGAGGTCATGCGCGACGGCAAGGGAAACTGCATCGCTGTCTGCAACATGGAAAACCTCGACCCGGTCGGCGTTCATACAGGGGATTCCATTGTCGTTGCGCCGTGCCAGACGCTGGCGGATAAAGAGACCCAGATGCTCCGCACCGCCGCGCTCGATATCATTACGGAGCTTGGGATCGAGGGCGGCTGCAACGTGCAGTATGCGCTCAATCCGGAAAGCTTTGAATATGTCGTGATCGAAGTCAATCCCCGTGTCAGCCGTTCCTCGGCGCTCGCGTCCAAGGCGACCGGATATCCGATTGCAAAGGTCGCGTCCAAAATTGCGCTCGGCTATTCGCTGGACGAGATCGAAAACGCGATCACCAAAAAGACCTTTGCCTGCTTTGAGCCGACGCTGGATTACTGCGTGGTCAAAATCCCGAAATGGCCGTTTGATAAATTTACCTACGCCACCCGGAAGCTTGGAACACAGATGAAAGCGACCGGCGAGGTCATGGGCATTGCTCCCTGCTTTGAAGCGGCCCTGATGAAGTCGATCCGTTCGCTGGAACAGCACATGGATGACCTGATCCTTCCCAGTCTGGCCAGCCTCAGCGAAGAAGAAGTCAAGGCGCGCCTGTATGAGGTGGATGACCGCCGGATCTTCGTTGTGGCAGAAGCGCTGCGCCGCGGAATCTCCACCGAACGCATTCATAAGATCACACAGATCGACCGCTGGTTCATTGACCGCATTGAAACGATCGTGAACATGGAACAGCAGCTGCATCGGGCGCCCGCGCTGACCGAGGAGCTTCTGAAACAGGCCAAGGAGCTTGGTTTTCCGGATCAGACGATTGCAAAACTGACCGGCAAGACAGAAAAAGCCATTCGCGCCCTGCGGGAAGGCTTCGGTATCAAGGCCGTGTTCAAAATGGTCGATACCTGTGCCGCGGAATTTGATGCCGAAACGCCGTATTATTATTCCTGCTACGGCGAGACCACCGAAGCCGTCAACAGCGGCAAAAAGAAGGTGCTCGTGATCGGTTCCGGGCCGATCCGGATCGGTCAGGGGATCGAATTCGACTTCTGCTCTGTCCACAGCGTCTGGGCATTCCATGATATGGGCTATGAAACGATCATCGTCAATAATAATCCCGAAACGGTCAGTACCGACTTCGATGTTTCCGATAAGCTGTATTTCGAGCCGCTGACCCCGGAGGATGTGCGGAATATCATTGAACTGGAGCATCCGGACGGCGCTGTTGTGCAATTCGGCGGGCAAACGGGCATCAAGCTTGCCAAGGACATTGAAGCCATGGGCGTTCCGGTGTTCGGCACTTCTCCGGATTCGATTGATGAAGCGGAGGATCGTGAACGTTTTGACGTCATTCTGAACAAATGCAAGATCCCGCGCGCAGCCGGTACAACGATCTTCACGGTCGAAGAAGGCATTGCGGCGGCAAATAAGATCGGTTATCCGGTTCTGGTGCGTCCGTCCTATGTGCTGGGCGGGCAGGGAATGCATATCGCCATGGCGGATAAGGATCTGGCGGAATATATTACCGCGATCAACCAGACCACCCAGGAGCATCCGATCCTGATCGACAAATATATTATGGGTACGGAAGCGGAGGTGGATGCCGTCTGTGACGGAACCGGCGTAGTCATTCCCGGCATCATGGAGCATGTGGAACGCGCCGGCGTTCATTCCGGAGACAGCATTTCCGTCTATCCGCCGCAGACGATCGCGCCGGCGATGCAGAAGAAGATCATCCGCTATACGATCGATCTCTGCCGGGAACTGCATGTGATCGGGCTGATGAATATCCAGTTCATCGTCAAGGATGACGAGGTGTATGTCATCGAAGCCAATCCGCGTTCCTCCCGTACCGTGCCGTATATCAGCAAGATCACCGGGATCCCGATCGTTCCGCTGGCAGTTGCCGCGATTGAAGGAAAAAAGCTGCCGGAGCTTGGGTATGATTACGGTCTGCAGCCGCCGAAGGAGACGATCGCCGTCAAGATGCCGGTCTTCTCGTTCGAAAAGATTTACGGGGCAGATATCAATCTTGGGCCGGAAATGAAATCGACCGGTGAGGTTCTCGGCATTGCAACAAAATACGAAGAAGCGCTGACGAAGGCGTTTATCGGTTCCGGAACGCATCTGCCGAGAAAGGGCCGCGCGATCATTACCGTCAGCGATGTGGACAAAGCCGAAGCACTGCCGCTGGCCAGACGCCTTAAAGCGCTGAACTGGGAACTGTTTACCACCGGCGGCACCGGACGCTATTTCGCACAGCACGGCGTGGAAACGACCACACTGCGCAAGCTGGGGGAAGAGCACCCGAATATTCTGGACGAGATCCTTTCCGGCAGGGTGGATGTGGTGATCAACACGCCGAGCAAAGGCTCCGCGCATCACCGCGACGGATTCCATATTCGCCGCACTGCCATCGAAGCGCGGATCCCGTGTCTGACCTCACTCGATACCGCTGCGGCTTATATCCGCTGCATCGAAATGCTCGATCATCACGAGGTTTCGGTGATTGATATTACAAAAATCTGAGTACTGCATAATCCAAAATTGAATTTTCAGGAAGACAACGGCGTCTCCTCGGTTGCGAGGGGGCGCCGTCCTTTTTTGCAGCGGATAAAATAATTGTCTTCCAGAGAAAAACAGTTGACTTTTGCTGCAAGACATATTAAAATTTCTTATGTAGAATGATAGAGATATATGTTTTAATTATATCCGTTCAAAAGAAATCAAGGGGGCAAAACAGATGTTGCAACAAGAAGGGCAAATCAGGATTCCGTCCGGCTGCGCGATCAGCGCGGTGATCAACAAAAAAGGAGTCTGCTTTTCAGGAGAGCGAATAATCAAATCGATCGCGCTGATGCATGACCGTTCCAACGGGCTTGGCGGCGGTTTTGCCGCTTACGGAATCTATCCGCAGTTCAAAGAGCTTTATGCACTGCATATTTTTTACGATACAACGGAAGCCAAGGCAAAAACCGAGCAGTTCCTCAATGAACATTTTGAGATCGAAATGGCGGGGCGGATGCCCACCCGCAAAACGGAAAGCATCCGAAGCTCACCGATCATCTGGCGCTATTTTGTTCGCCCGGACAAAGCACGTCTGGTCGAATCCGAGCTGGACGAAGAGGAATTTACGACCCGATGCGTTTTTCGCGTGAACACCACCATTGGCGGAGCGTTTGTGTTTTCGAGCGGTAAAAACATGGGCGCCTTTAAAGCGGTCGGTTATCCGGAGGATGTCGGCGAATTCTATATGCTCGACGACTACAAGGGGTACCTTTGGACAGCGCACGGGCGGTTCCCGACCAATACCCCCGGATGGTGGGGCGGAGCGCATCCGTTTACGCTGCTTGACTGGTCCATCGTTCATAACGGCGAGATTTCTTCTTACGACGCAAACCGGCGCTATATTGAGATGTTCGGCTATAAATGCACGCTGCAGACCGATACAGAGGTGATTACTTATCTGTTTGACCTGCTGGTGCGCAAGCACAAGCTTTCGCTGGAAACTGCCGCCAATATCATTGCGGCGCCCATGTGGGAAGAAATTGCCGCCATGCCGAAAGAGCAGCGCGAATATTATACGACTCTGCGAAAAACGTATTCCAGCGCTCTGGTCAACGGACCGTTTTCCATTATTCTCGGTTTCAACAACGGGCTGCTGGCGCTGAACGACAGGCTGAAGCTCCGTGCGCTGATGGCGGCAAAACAGGGCGACGAGGTTTTCTTTGCCAGCGAAGAGGCGGCGATCCGTACGATCTGCCCGGAGCCGGATAAGATCTGGTCCATCGAAGGCGGCCGCCCGATCATTGTGACACTTGACCCGACCGTCTGAAAGGAATGATGCAACATGAGATATTATTCTTCCGATTATATCGTACTGCGCAATGAAGAGCGCTGCATTGCCTGCGGGGTATGTGAACGGCAATGTGCGAACGGTGTTCACAGAAAAGATCCCGATACAGGAAAAATGACTGCAGATGAGAGCAAATGCGTCGATTGCCAGCGCTGTGTCTGCATGTGCCCGACCCGCGCGCTGGCGATCCGCAAAAATCCGAATGAATTCCGGGACAATGCGAACTGGAGCATGCAGGCGATCGAAGAGGTGGAAAAGCAGGCGGAAAGCGGAGGCGTCCTGCTTTCCAGCATGGGCAACCCTCAGCCGTATCCGATCTATTGGGATCACATTCTGCTCAATGCCAGCCAGGTGACCAACCCTTCCATCGATCCGCTGCGCGAGCCGATGGAAACGAAAACCTTTCTCGGTTCAAAGCCGGACAGACTGGAGTATAGCAAGACAGGAAAGCTGCTGACCAATATCCCGCCGACGGTGGAACTGAACTCTCCGATCATGTTTTCGGCCATGTCGTTCGGTTCAATTTCGCTCAACGCACAGAAATCCATCGCAATGGCTGCAAAGGAATGCAATACCTTCTTCAATACCGGTGAAGGCGGACTGCACAAGGAGCTGGAGCCGTATGCCGACCACTGCATCGTGCAGGTGGCGTCCGGGCGGTTCGGCGTTCATAAGGGATACCTTGATCGGGGAAAAATCGTCGAGATCAAGATCGGTCAGGGGGCAAAACCGGGTATCGGCGGTCATCTGCCCGGTGAAAAAGTCAATTACGAAGTCAGCCAGACCCGAATGATTCCCGAAGGTACAGACGCCATTTCTCCGGCGCCGCATCACGATATCTATTCGATCGAGGATCTGCGCCAGCTGATTTATTCTCTGAAGGAAGCAACGCATTACCGCAAGCCGATCTCCGTAAAAATTGCCGCCGTGCATAATATTGCCGCTATCGCTTCGGGCGCCGTGCGCGCCGGTGCGGATATTATCGCGATCGACGGCTTTCGCGGCGGTACCGGCTCCACGCCGACAAGATTCCGCGATACGGTAGGAATTCCGGTGGAGCTTGCGCTGGCTTCGGTGGATCAGCGTCTGCGTGATGAAGGGATCCGCCAGCAGGTTTCCCTTGTCGTTGCCGGAAGCGTGCGCAACAGCGCCGATGTCGTCAAGGCGATCGCATTGGGCGCCGATGCCGTGTACATCGCTTCGGCTGCGCTGATCGCCATGGGATGCCACATGTGCCGTACCTGTTACACGGGCAACTGCAACTGGGGCATTGCAACGCAGAAGGAAGAGCTTACCCGCCGCCTGAATCCCGAAATTATGTCGGAGCGTGTCGCGAATGTGTTTCGCGCCTGGGATCATGAGATCAAGGAGCTGATGGGCGGCATGGGGATCAATGCAATCGACAGCCTGCGCGGGAACCGGCTGATGTTGCGCGGGATCGGTCTGACGCAAAAAGAGCTTGATATTCTCGGGATCCGCTACGCAGGGGAATGATCCGGAACAGAAAGGGTGAACAGAATATGAAAAAGGTTTATGCCATTGAAAAGCTTTGCCTGAATTGCCGTCTTTGCGAGGTTTACTGCAAAACGGCACATTCCAAATCAAAGGATGTTGTCAAAGCATATAAATTCGAACAGCCCGCTCCGGTTGCCCGCATTTTTGTAGAAGGCGACAACCGCCGCTCTTTTGCGCTGCAGTGCCGCCATTGCGCCAAACCGAAATGTGTGGAAGCCTGCATCACGGGCGCCATGCAGAAGGATCCGGTCACCGGAGTGGTCAGCAATGACCCCGAACGCTGTGTCGGCTGCATGACCTGTCTGGCGGTCTGCCCGTTCGGTGTGCTGCGGGAAGGCGCGATCGCATATAAATGCGATCTGTGTCAGGGAGAAGAAGAACCGGCCTGTGTAAAAAATTGTCCGAACCATGCGCTGATCTATGTGGAGGAGGGAACGCAGAAATGAATTATGTGATTATCGGCAACAGCGCGGCCGGCCTTTCTGCCGCCGAAGCCATCCGCCGGAATGATGCGGAAGGAAGCATCACCATTGTCTCGGATGAAAAGTATGAAGCGTATTCCCGCCCGCTGATCTCCTATTATCTGAAGAATCAGGTGACACAGGAGCAGATGCTGCTGTGCGCGCCGGAATGGTGCAGGGAACAGCGGGTGACCCTGCTGCGTGAGACTTCGGCGGAGAAAATTGACCCAAAAGCAAAAAAAGTCCGCCTTTCCGGAGGAAAAACGCTTTCGTATGACAAGCTGCTGCTGGCAAACGGCAGTGTTCCGTTTGTTCCGCCGGTGGAGGGACTGAACGGGCAGAGCAATGTCTTTACTTTTATGGATCTGAAAAGCTCGGAAGCGATCCGTGCCTTTGCAAAGCCGGAAATGAACGCGGTCGTTATCGGCGGGGGATTGATCGGCATGAAGGCGGCGGAAGGACTTTCCAAGCTGTGCGCATCTGTCACGGTTCTGGAGCTTGCGCCACGGATCCTGCCGACGATTCTGGATGACGAAGGCAGCCGCTTGGTGGAGCAAAAGCTGGAGCAGCATTCCATCCGCTGTCTGACAGGCGATACGGCAGCAAAAGTCAACGGAGAAAAAACGGTGGAAAGCCTGACCCTGAAAAGCGGCAGCACCATCGCCTGCGATCTGCTGGTCATGGCGGTCGGCGTCAGGCCGAACACGGCGCTTGCGAAGGCTGCCGGCTGCGAGATCGACCGCGGGGTGCTGATCGGAGAACAGGCCGAAACCTCTGTGCCGGATATTTACGCAGCGGGCGATGTGGCGCAGGGCAAGGATGTTCTCGATGGCAAAAGAAAGATCCTTGCGCTTTGGCCGATGGCGGTGATGCAGGGCAAAACGGCAGGATGCGCAATGGCGGGGGCGCAGGCAAGCTATCGCGGCGCTTTTGCGGTCAATGCGATCGACTTTTTCGGCCTGCGGATCTCTACCTGCGGGATCACCGGAACGGAAGAGGACGGATTTACCGTTCTGAAAAAGCAGGAAGGGGAAACGTACCGCAAATTTTTCTGCAAGGACGGCTGCCTGAAGGGTTATATTCTGATCGGGGATATCTCCCGGGCGGGAATTTACACCACGCTTGTCCGCGAGCAGATTCCGTTGGAACAGCTTGGAGGAACAGAACCGTTTGACTTGCCGGAAATGATCCGCTTTCCCGCGCAGCTGCGGGATGAACTGCTGAATGGAGGTGTTTCCTGATGAATATTTCAGCAAAAGGAAAAGGGTTCAGAGAGCTGAATGAAGCAATCGCAGCGTCTTTGCATAAGGATCCGGTGGTGGAGCTGACCGATGTGGAGGGCCACCGCTATATCGGCGCCGGAGTGGGGAAGGACTGTACGATCCGGATCTACGGCACGCCCGGAAACGATCTGGGATGCTACATGGACGGTGCATCGGTCGAAGTATTCGGCAACGGGCAGGATGCCGTTGGCAACACGATGAACTGCGGGCGGATCGTTGTTCACGGCCATGCAGGTGATGCGCTCGGGTACGCTATGCGCGGCGGGGAAATCTTTGTAGAAGAGAACGTTGGCTACCGCTGCGGCATTCATATGAAGGAATTCGGCGAAGCAAGGCCCGTGATTGTGATCGGCGGAACGGCAGGAGCCTTTCTGGGTGAATATATGGCGGGCGGAGTGATCATTGTTTTTGGCCAAAGTGACGAAGAAATGCAATCACCTGCAGCAGGCTATTGCGCAACGGGAATGCATGGTGGTATAATGTATCTGCGCGGAAAAGTGCCGCCGGAAAACTTTTCTTCCACCGTGGTGGTCGAGGAATGTACGGCAGAGGATCTTGCGTTTCTGCAGGAATATGCCGATACCTTTACCGAGCTGTTCGGCCGCGGTCCCGGCGAACTGCATGCGGAAGATTTTGTCAGGGTGCGCCCGGCGTCGGCGCGTCCGTACGGCAATCTTTATGTGCGCAACTGATTCGGAAAAATCCCGGTCGCTTTTTGTCCGGTGATTTCAATATTTTCTTTGTTGCAGCAGGGAGCGATTCGGTCTGCCCCCTGCCGGCATGAAAGGATGGTACAAAAATGGTCAAAGGCGAGCAGATGTACGAGGGGAAAGCAAAGAAGGTTTTCGCGGTCGCAGATGATCCAACACTTTGCATTGTGGATTACAAGGATGATGCAACGGCATTTAACGGTCTGAAAAAAGGCACGATCGTCGGCAAAGGCGTTGTTAACAACCGCATGTCGAACATGATGTTTCAGCTGCTTGAAAAAAAGGGCATTCCGACGCATTTTGTTCAGGAACTGAGCGAACGTGAAACATTGGTGAAAAAAGTGCAGATCGTTCCGCTGGAGGTCATTGTCCGCAACATTGCTGCCGGCAGCCTTTCCAAAAAGCTCGGCATCCCCGAGGGAACTCCGCTGAAATCCACAGTGCTGGAATTCTGCTACAAGAATGATGAACTTGGCGACCCGATGGTGAACGAATATCATATTCTTGCCGCCGGTTACGCTTCCAAAGAAGAAGTGGATACCATTACAGATATGGCGCTGCGCATCAATGAGCTGATGATCCAGTTCTTCAAGACCATCAACATCGACCTTGTCGATTTCAAACTGGAATTCGGCCGCTGCGACGGGAAAATTATCCTCGCAGATGAAATTTCGCCGGATACCTGCCGCCTTTGGGACAGCAGGACCCATGAAAAACTGGACAAGGATCGTTTCCGCCGTGACATGGGCGGAGTGGAAGACGCCTATAAAGAAGTTTTTGCCCGCCTCGGCTTATAAGAAAATCGGAAGCAGACAGCCTGCCTTTTCAAAGCGGGCTGTTTGTCGTTGTTGTACGGACCTGCAAAGAGAGGACCAAAACAAGCACATGAAAGAAATCGATACGATGGAAGAGATCATTCCGGACAAACCGCACGACGAATGCGGCGTTTGCGGCGTTTATACAAAGAACGGCGCGGATGTTTCCTATCTTGTTTATAACGGGCTGCTTGCTCTGCAGCACCGCGGACAGGAAAGCTGCGGTATCGCTGTGAACGACCGGGGCGTGATCCGCTATCACAAGAATATGGGGCTGGTGACTGAGGTGTTCAATCCGGCTGTCCTTCAGCAGCTGCAGGGTCAGATCGCCGTGGGACATGTCCGTTATTCCACAGCGGGAGCCAGCGTCCGTGAAAATGCCCAGCCGCTCGTTCTGCGGTATATCAAAGGCAGCATCGCCATTGCGCATAACGGGAACCTGATCAATGCGGCAGAGCTGCGCACGGAACTGGAGCACCGCGGCGCAATTTTTCAGACGACGATCGATTCCGAGGTGATCGCATATCTGATCGCACGCGAACGGGTGACAGCCCGCTCAATCGAAGAGGCTGTCGGCAGGACGATGGAACAGATCGAAGGCTCTTATTCGCTTGTTGTCATGAGTCCCCGCAAGCTGATCGCCGCACGGGATCCGCTTGGGATCCGTCCGCTGTGCATCGGTCGGCTGCCGGAAAATGAAGGCTACGTTTTTGCTTCCGAAACCTGTGCGCTCGATGCGGCCGGCGCAGAATTTGTGCGTGACGTGGAACCCGGCGAGATTGTCGTTGCGGATGAAAACGGTCTTCGCAGCGACAAATCGCATTGCCGGCCCGGGTGCAAAGGCGCCCTGTGCATCTTTGAGTATATCTATTTTGCCCGTCCCGACAGCTGGATCGACGGCATCAGCGTGTACGAAGCACACAAAGAGGCCGGAAGGATGCTGGCGCGTCAGCATCCTGTGGAAGCGGATGTCGTGATCGGCGTTCCGGAATCCGGAATCGACGCTGCGATCGGTTACAGCGAAGAATCCGGAATCCCGTACGAAAAAGGGATCATCAAAAACAGCTATATCGGCAGAACCTTTATCAAGCCGACCCAGAAGGAACGCGAACGCAGTGTACGCATCAAGCTGAACGCGCTTTCCAGCGCAGTAAAAGGAAAACGCGTGGTGATGATCGATGATTCCATCGTCCGGGGAACGACATGCGGCCGTATTGTCAAAATGCTGCGTGCAGCCGGAGCGAAAGAGGTGCATCTGCGGATCAGTTCGCCGCCCTTTTTATATCCGTGCTACTATGGAACCGATGTTCCCGCCAGAGAACAGCTCGCAGCGGTCAAATACACGATCGACGAGCTGTGCAAATTGAATTTTGCCGATTCTCTCGGTTTTCTGGACCGTTTGTCTTTGCCGCAGATGCTGAAGGAGAATGCCTGCAAAGGCTTCTGCGACGCCTGCTTTTCAGGCAATTACCCGGCAGGGCTGCCTAAAACGCTTCCCGATGGCGATAAAACATGCGGGTGCTGACGGAATGTCAACCAAGTCAGCAGAATGAAAATTTGGAGGATTATGCTGTGAACGATTGTTATGAATCTCCGCTTTCTTCCCGTTATGCGGATCAGAAAATGAAATATCTCTTTTCGCCCGATATGAAATTCCGCACGTGGCGCCGCCTCTGGATCGCTCTGGCGGAGTCGGAAAAGGAACTCGGTCTTCCGGTTACTCAGGAACAGATCGACGAAATGAAAGCACACGCTGACGACATCAACTATGAGGTTGCTCAACAGCGGGAAAAAGAAGTCCGGCACGATGTCATGTCGCATGTCTATGCGTTTGGCGTTCAGTGCCCGAAGGCAAAGCCGATCATTCATCTGGGTGCGACCTCCTGCTATGTAGGAGACAACACGGATCTGATCATTATGTATCAGGCAATGGAGATCGTGCGGGGCAAACTGGTCTCCACGATCCGAAAGCTGGCAAATTTCGCGGCGGAATATGCTGATCTGCCTACGCTGGCGTTTACTCATTTTCAGCCTGCCCAGCCTACCACGGTCGGCAAGCGGGCCACACTCTGGATGCAGGATCTGCTGATGGATCTGGAAGATGTGGAATATGTCCTTTCCGGCGCAAAGCTGCTCGGTTCCAAGGGAACCACCGGAACGCAGGCCAGCTTCCTGGAGCTGTTCGACGGCGATCACGCCAAAGCCCGCCGGCTGGATGACCTGATCGCAAAGAAAATGGGCTTTTCTTCCTGTTATGCGGTTTCCGGCCAGACCTATTCCCGCAAGCTGGATAGCAAAATGCTGGCAGTCCTCAGCGGCATCGCACAGAGCGCCGCCAAATTCTCCAACGACATCCGCCTTCTGCAGCATCTCAAAGAGGTGGAAGAGCCGTTTGAAAAAAATCAGATCGGTTCCTCTGCCATGGCATATAAACGCAACCCGATGCGCAGCGAGCGCATGGCCTCTCTGGCACGTTATGTGATGGTCGATTCCCTCAATCCGGCGATGACCGCGGCAACACAGTGGTTCGAGCGTACATTGGACGATTCCGCAAACAAGCGCATCAGCGTACCGGAAGCGTTTCTTGCTGTGGATGCGATCCTGAACCTGTATCAGAACGTCGCCGAAGGCCTGGTGGTTTATCCGAAGGTCATTGAGCAGCGCCTGCGCAGAGAACTTCCGTTTATGGCAACAGAGAATATTATGATGGATGCGGTAAAGCGCGGCGGTGACCGGCAGGAGCTGCATGAACGCATTCGCACACATTCCATGGCAGCCTCGCGCGTTGTCAAGGAGGAGGGCGGCGAAAATGATCTGCTGGAACGGATCGCGGCGGATCCGGCTTTCGGCGTTACGCTGCCGGAGCTGGAGGCTCTTCTGCAGCCGTCGCTTTATGTCGGGCGTGCTCCGGAACAGACGAAGGAATTCCTTGCCGAAACGGTGGCGCCCGTGCTGCAGAAATACAGTGCGCTGGAAGAGGATTCCGTTGAGATCAGCGTTTGATCCGGGAGCGGCCGGAATCATATAATATCATGTCCGGGAAACCCGGGCGAAAGGATGGGTAAAATCATGGTCAAAGCCATCGTAGGAGCCAATTGGGGCGACGAGGGAAAAGGCAAGATTACAGATGTGTTTGCTGCACAGTCGGACATTGTCATTCGTTTTCAGGGCGGCAGCAATGCCGGGCACACCATTATCAACAACTACGGAAAATTTGCGCTGCATCAGCTGCCTTCCGGCGTGTTCAATCAGCGGGTCACCAATATTATCGGCAACGGTGTTGCGCTGAACATTGATAATCTTCTGAAGGAGATCAGGGAGGTTACCGACCGCGGCGTGCCGCAGCCCAAGATCTTGGTTTCCGACCGCGTGCAGGTGGTCATGCCGTACCATGTTCTCTTTGATCAGTATGAAGAGGAACGCCTGGGCAAAAAGTCGTTCGGTTCCACCAAATCCGGAATCGCGCCGTTTTATTCGGACAAGTTTGCCAAGGTAGGATTCGAGCTTTGCGAGTTCTACGGCAGCGACGACGAAATCAAGGAAAAAATTGAACGGGTGCTGGTGCAGAAGAATGCGCTGCTGCGCGATCTTTACCACAAGCCGGAGCTGACGGTGGACGAGATTTTCGAAAAGATCTGCGAGTGGCGCGAAGAAATGAAACCCTATGTGGCAGATACTTTTTCGTTCCTGCATCAGGCGCTGAAGGAAAATAAGACGATCCTGCTGGAAGGCCAGCTTGGCGCGTTGAAGGATCCGGATTTCGGTATTTATCCGATGGTCACCTCTTCCTCGACTCTGGCCGGTTACGGCGCGGTCGGCGCCGGGATCCCTCCGTATGAGATCAAGGAGATCGTTACCGTGGTCAAGGCTTATTCCAGCGCAGTCGGCGCCGGCGAGTTTGTCAGCGAGATTTTCGGTGACGAAGCGGACGAATTGCGCCGCCGCGGCGGTGACGGCGGAGAATACGGTGCTACCACAGGCCGCCCGAGAAGAATGGGATGGTTTGACTGCGTAGCGACTCGTTACGGCTGTGCGGCGCAGGGCGCAACTACGGTCGCGCTGACGGTTCTCGATGTACTCGGATATCTTGACGAGATCCCGGTCTGCGTTGCATATGAGCTGGACGGAAAACGGATCGATTACTTCCCGAACACCAATGAGCTGAAGCGCTGCAAGCCGATCATTGAAAAATTGCCGGGCTGGAAATGCGATATCCGCGGGATCCGCCGCTATGAGGATCTTCCGGTGAATGTCCGCCGGTATGTGGAGTTTATCGAAAAAGCAATTGGTGTGCCGGTCGGAATCGTTTCCAACGGACCGGCCCGCGAGGATATTATTTATCGCTGAGCGGGAAAGAAGTGAATCATTTGGAAAATACAAGAGAGACCGTACTGGTCATGGACTTCGGCGGGCAATACAGCCAGCTGATCGCACGCCGTGTGCGCGAATGCAATGTATATTGTGAGATCAAGTCCTATAAAACGCCGGTAGAAGAGATCCGAAGCAAAAATTACCGCGGTATTATTTTTACCGGCGGCCCGAATTCCGTCTATCTGCAGAATGCACCGCACTGCAGCGCCGATGTTCTGAAGCTTGGCGTTCCGGTGCTGGGCATCTGCTACGGGGCGCAGCTGATGGCCTATCTGCTCGGCGGCAAGGTGCAGACCTCGGAAATGCGTGAATACGGGAAAACGCAGGTGCATTTTGACAGGGATTCTGCGCTTTTTGCGGATGTGGATGAAACATCGGTCTGCTGGATGAGCCACACGGATTATATTGCGGAGCCGCCGGCCGGTTTCCGTTCAGTCGCAACATCGGGCGCCTGTCCGGTTGCGGCAATGGAAAACCGCGAACAGCGTCTTTATGCAACGCAATTTCACCCGGAGGTCAATCACACCGTTCAGGGAATGACAATGCTGCGCGCGTTTCTGTTTGATATATGCGGCTGCGCAGGGGACTGGAAAATGTCCTCCTATGTCAATGATGCGATCGACCGGATCCGCGCCAAGGTCGGCGATAAGAAGGTGCTTTGCGCGCTTTCCGGCGGAGTGGATTCTTCGGTGGCAGCTGTCATGGTGCATCGGGCCATCGGCAAAAACCTCACCTGTATTTTTGTGGATCACGGTCTGCTGCGCAAAAACGAAGGCGATGAAGTTGAGGCTGTTTTCCGCCGTCAATTTGATATGAACCTGATCCGTGTCAATGCGCAGGATCGTTTTCTCGAAAAACTGGCCGGCGTCAGCGAACCGGAACGCAAGCGCAAGATTATCGGAGAAGAATTTATCAGAGTTTTTGAGGAAGAATCAAAAAAGCTCGGAAAAATGGAGTTCCTGTGTCAGGGAACGATTTATCCGGATGTGATCGAAAGCGGTGCAGGGGAAGCTGCCGTTATCAAAAGCCACCATAATGTTGGAGGTCTGCCGGACGACGTGGATTTTCGGGAGATCATTGAGCCGCTGCGGGATCTTTTCAAGGACGAAGTGCGCCAATGCGGACTCGAACTTGGTATTCCGGAAAAGCTGGTCTGGCGTCAACCGTTCCCGGGTCCCGGCCTGGCCATCCGCGTCATGGGGGAGATTACGTCAGAAAAACTGGAAATTCTGAAGGATGCTGACGCGATTTTCCGCGAGGAGATCGCAGCAGCAGGTCTGGATCGTTCCATCAGTCAATATTTTGCCGTGCTGACCGGAATCCGCAGCGTCGGTGTAATGGGAGACGGCAGAACATATGACTATACGATAGCGCTTCGCGGCGTAACAACGACAGACTTTATGACCGCAGATTGGGCCAGAATCCCGTATGATGTGCTTGAAAAAGTCTCCGGCCGCATTGTAAACGAGGTTAAAAATGTAAACCGCATCGTTTATGATATTACCAGTAAACCCCCCGCCACAATCGAGTGGGAATAAAATCTATTGGCTTACAAGTGCCCGGAAACCCTTGGAAACAAAGGGTTTTCGGGCACTTTATGCTGTGACGAAAGCGGCTCTGCAACACTTTTGCAACACACAAACGAAAAAGTGCAAAAAGGAATAGTTGCAAGTGGTTGTGAAGTGAAGGAGGGGAAAGCTATATGGGAACGTGGAACACCAACATCACCGGAAATGATACT
>JAQXJH010000026.1 GCA_029008595.1 Bacillota bacterium | reverse complement strand
AAAGAGAACGCAAGGCAATATGTAAAAGGTAAGAGTTAAGCAGTAATAAGTAATAAGTAAAAATCTCAAATGCTTGCGCATTTGAGATTTTTGAAGACTAACCCTAATTTTAATACAAATGCACCCCCTTTTGATGTTAGGGGGTGCAAAGTCATTTTAGGGGGTGCATTTTGAGCCAAAGGGGGTGCAAATTAGATTTAGGGGGGTGCAAAACCCATCAGTTCAACTCTGCTTCGATACGCAGTAAGTATATTTGTCGTAACCAGTTCGGCTGTTTATCGAGTTCGGATTTTAATTTAGTAAGTGTTCGTTTTCCAACCCTTCTGTCTAAAATAGCAAACATCCTGATTAGAGGGTTATTTGATTGGAGGTTTTCATGAATATCTTGGTGGCGATAATTCTCGAGGGCATTACAAAATTCTTCGTCAGTATATTCCGTTCGATCAGTTACAGGATATTTATCAAGTAATGACCAAAACTCTGCCCAATACTCGCCTATGCCACTTGGATTCTTATTACTCGTATATCCGTTATCAATGAAATAGGAATTGACGGTTTCCCACGAAAAGCGTTTCACTTGTTTGCCGTCAATACAAATCTCGAAGATGTGGCACCCGTCCATTCCGACATAAGAAGTGCATCCGTATCTGATTCTTCCTCGTAAGGACTCCGCAAGCATCTCCTGTTCCAAGCATTTTCTCATTCCGCTCCAAGAACCAAGTATTTTATTCACACAATCACCGCCTTTTACTCATTATATCATAAAAAGAAAATAACCGCAACTTGTATCAAAGTTGCGGTTATTCTTTGGCCCACCCGGAGGGACTCGAACCCCCGCCCTTCAGAATCGGAATCTGCTATTATATCCATCTTAACTACGGGTGGATGCAGGACCAAAATTGCTAACATAGTATAACACAGTTGGCGGAACAAATCAATCTTTTTTTCCGCAAAAATACTTTCCGGAGGGCGCTGCGCCGGGAATTTTCCCGCAAAAATTGAAAAACGGCAGGATTTCCGTGCAAATCCGGTGCAAAAGTTGTATAATAAAACAGAACTTTTCATGACAGCGAAAGGAATTCGGTATGAAAAAATCTCCGGTCGAGTTTACCTGCACAGAACTGACGCAGGCACTTCTTCCCAGAACGTTGGACGGGCTGCGCATTTGTCATATGAGCGATTTTCATTCGTCGCGCTTTGCCGATCACGGCGAACTGATCGCGCAGAAGGTCCGGGAGTTCGCCCCGGAGCTGATCCTTGTAACGGGGGATATGGCCGATTGCTCGAAGGATCGTTCTGCAGAATACTTTTTTTCGGTTGCCGACAGGCTTGCCGGATTTCCGATGGTCTGCAGCCCGGGCAACCACGAACTGCGCATCGGAAAGCAGAAAATGCCGCCTGCACTGCAGGCCGCATTTGCAGAGAGACAGATCCCGTTGCTTTATAATGAACGCGCGGAGATCGCCGTCCGGGGAACACCGCTGCTGCTGTTCGGTTATCTGCAGGGCTTCCGCTGGTTCACGGAGCGCGGCGAAAAGCGTGCAAGGCTCCGGCAGGATATTACCGAACGGGACCTTGCGCTTGCGCTGGGAGAATGCCCGCGCAGCCGTTTTTCCGTTTTGCTGGCGCACGACCCGGCTCCCTTTGCGGCTTATGCCGACTGGGGAACGCCGCTGGTGCTTTCCGGCCATATTCACGGCGGGCAGATCCGTCTGCCGCGGCTGGGCGGGATGCTTTCTCCGGCACACCGGTTTTTCCCGGAGTATTCGGCGGGCGTCTACCGCAGGGGGAGCAGCACGCTGGTGGTGTCGCGCGGGCTGAGCGTCAGCGAAATGCCGCGGATCAATAACCGGCCGGAGGTCGCTTTCCTGATTCTCCGCAATGAGAAGCTGGCGGAACAATCCGCTCAGGCAGAAGCCCCGTCCGAAAGCGGCCGGATGCAGGGAGGCTGATCGCAATGCGGAAACAAAGGAACCTGTCCGCGCGGCAGGGCGCAGGCTCGAACGCGCTGCGTGCGGTGATCGCGTTGGCGGCGGCGGGGATGATCGTCTGGGCGATGCTGCCCGCCGTGTGGTTCTCCATCTTCAATTTCGGGACGGCGGTGCTGCTGGCGGTGTTTGTGCCGGTGTTTCTGACGGCTGTTTTCTGGCCGCAGGTGCGCCGCACCGTTTCCCGCTTTTCCCGGACAAAGGCAGGCAAATGGCTGCTGAGAACGGCGGCGCTTCTGGCTGCCGCAGGGGTCTGCCTGGCCGCGGCTGCTGCCGGAATGATGATCGCGGCGGCGCATAAAAGCCCGGAAAGCGGCTGTGCCCTGCCCGTGATCGTGCTCGGCTGCCAGACCGACGGCTATGAACCGTCGCCGATGCTGCTTTCGCGGCTGCAGAAGGCAAAGGAATATCTGGATGAGAATCCGGAGGCGGTCGCGATCGTTTCCGGAGGTATGGGCGGGAACGAAGGTGTTCCCGAAGCGGAATCCATGCGGGCGTGGCTGGAACGGAACGGGATCGGACCGGAGCGGATCCTGAAGGAGGAAGCTTCCTCCGGTACGGAAGAAAATCTTCGTTTTTCTGCGCAGCTGATGAGCCGGGAACAGCTCGGCACACAGGCGGTGATCGTGACGGACTGGTGGCACGAGCTGCGCACTGCCCGCTGGGCAAGGGAGAACGGGCTTTCGGTCTGTGCAGAGCCGTGCGCCACCTGGGCGCCGCTGCTGCCGGTCTTTTTTGCGCGAGAGCTTTGCGGTGTTGCGCGGCTGCTGCTGGCGGGGTATTGAGAACGCGGCGAAACAGGAACGGGCGTTGACCTTTTCGCCGGATTGCTATAAAATATAAAAGAAAAAAGCAGCCCGGAAGGCTGCTGTACTGCCGAACCGCCGGCTGCGGTTTCTGAAAAAAAGGAATGATAGTACCATGATCCGAATTGCACCTTCTATACTTTCCGCCGATTTTGCATCTTTGGGGAATGAGATCCACCGTGTGGAACAGGCCGGGGCGGATGTTCTCCATGTCGATATCATGGACGGCGTCTTTGTGCCGAATCTGTCGATCGGGCTGCCGGTCGTGAAATGCGCGCGCCCGGTCTCTGCGCTCCCGTTCGATGTTCACTTGATGATCGTCGAGCCGTGGAAGTATTTGGAAGCCTTCGCCGGGGCCGGAGCCGACTGGCTGACCTTCCATCTGGAAACTTCGCCGGATCCCGACGTGATCCGCGCGGCGCTGAGGAAGATCCGCAGCCTCGGGATGAAGGCAGGTCTTTCTGTCAAGCCGGCAACACCGCCCGAAGCGCTTTTTCCGTTCCTCGGCGAGCTTGACCTTGTGCTCGTCATGACGGTGGAGCCGGGTTTCGGCAATCAGAAGATGATTCCGGAATGCCTGCAGAAGGTCGGAGCGATCCGGAAGGAAGCCGAACGCCGGGGACTGGCGCCGCTGCTTTCCATCGACGGCGGAGTCAATCCCTCCACGGCGCAGGCGGCACGCGCCAGCGGCTGTGATGTGATGGTGGCGGGCAGCGCGGTGTTCGGCGCGGAAGACCCCGCGCAGATGATCCGCCTGCTGCGCGGCGAAGACGAGGGATAACGGTCAGAATCTGATTGGGAAAGGCGTGATTGCGATGGTACATCTGCTGCTCCATTCCGGCGTCCGGATCGACGATATGCGTGCGGCTGCGTTCAAACGGCCGTTTTTGAGCCTGCCGGAATGCGGCGGGCTGCTGCTGCCGGTCTGCCCGGCCAGAGAACGCAGCGAGATCCGGGTCGTTTCCGAAGGGGAACGGGTCCGCCGTTTTGAGCCGCTGGCCCGCGACGCGGAAAACCGTCCGCTGTGCTATGCGCCGGCGGCAGGAGTCGTTGGCAGATGCGTAACAAAAGAGATTCCCGGCCGCGGAAAAATGATCTGTGTCCGCCTGACCCCGAGCGGCGGCGAACAGGCTGTCCGCCCGCTTTCCCGGCCAAGCCGGGAAGAGGCAACGCCGCAGAAGATCCTGCGCGCGGCAGAGCTGCTGTGTCTGAACGATGAAACGGACGGCGAGCCGCTGGCGGAAAAGCTGGAGCGATACGGCCGGAACGGGATCGATACATTGATTTGCGACGCCCTGTGCGATGATCCGTTTATGGCGGACGGCCTCTGCACGCTGACCGAAATGACGGGAGAAGTTTGCGACGGTCTGCGGCTGGCTGCCAGGGCGTGCGGATGCAGCAGGGTGGTGATCGCGGTTTTCCGGGCGCAGGCGGCGGGAATCCGGACCGTTCGACGTCTGCGCAAAAGTCTGGACGGCTGCGAGCTGCTGAACTTCAACGGCCGGTATCCGGTCTGGCCGGCGCTGAAAAAGCTGCACCGTTTTGCGGGCAAGAAGCTGGGGAGGATCGGCGCGCAGGCCTGTCTGCAGCTCAGCCGTGCCGTCCGGCTGGGGAGACCGGCGGAACGCTGCGTCGTCACCGTTTCCGGGGACGGTGTGCAGAAACCGCAGAATCTCAGCGTGCTGATCGGTACGCCGGTTTCCGAAGTCCTTGCGCATACGGCGCTTTCGGAGGAAGACAACATTGTTGCGGTCGCTGTACACGGCACGTTTGCCGGGCATGCCGTAACGGATCCGGAGACACCGGTGCTTGCCGATACCCGGTGCATTCTGGCGATGACGCGCCGCGCTGGCAGAAGAAAAAGCGGCTGTATCGGCTGCGGCCGGTGCAACGAGGTCTGCGGAGAAAATGTATTTGTCAGCGAGGCCAGCCGCGCGGTAAAGCGGGGCCGCCTGGAAGAGGCGCTGCTGTACGGAGCCGCGCGCTGCATCGGATGCCGCGCGTGCGATGTGGTGTGCCCGGGAGGGGTCAATCCGTCGGAACAGGTGCTCGGTGCGCTGCCGCCGAAAGCGGAAGGAGCGTTTTTTCCGAAGCAGAAAGCATACGAAAGGAATGGCGAAAATCATGATTAAGTTTACGGAACACCATGCGCCGTTCCTGCGGCACGGCGAGTCTGCCCGCAGTATGGCGGTCGACCGGCTGATCGCCTGCGCTGTGCTGCTGGTGCTGCCGGTGGTACGCTATGGGCTGAGGCCGCTCCTGATGACGGCCGCCGTGATGCTGACCGCAGCGCTGACCGAGATGCTGATGTGCCTTTTTCTGCGGCGCGAGGTGCGCGTTGCCGATCTGGATTCGCTGGTGATCGGGGCGATGATCGCGCTGCTGATGCCGGTGAATGCCGCTTATTATGTTCCGGCCTTTGCGGCTGTTTTTGCGGTCGCCGTTGCCAAGATGCCGTTCGGAGGAACCGGCCATGCGCCGTTTGAGCCGGTGGCTGCGGGTGTGGCGTTTTCCACGCTTTGTTTTCCGACGCTGATTTTTGACTATTGTTCCCCTGCGGCAGGCAGGCTCGACCTGAATATTTTCGCGGCGGCCGAAGCGGCAGCGGCTCAGTCCCCGGCGGCCATGCTTCGCGCGGGTGCGCGGCCGGTGCTGCTTCTTTCAGAAATGTTCACCGGAAACGTGGCGGCTCCGGTCGGTGCGTCAACCGTGGTGGTCGTGGCAGCGGCGGCGCTGTTTCTGTATTTCCGTCATGCGGCCCGGTGGGAGATCACGGTTTGCTTTATGGGTGCGGCGGCGCTGGTTGCAGCGCTGTTCCCGCGGATCACCACCGGCCGGGCAGATTCCGTCGTGATCGAGCTTTCGGCCGGTTCGCTGGCGTTCTGCGCCGCTTTTTTGGCGACGAATACCGCCAACGCGCCGAAACTGCCGCTGGCACGCTGTCTGTACGGCTTTTTCGGCGGGCTGTTCACCATGCTGTTCCGCTATTTCGGCGCATATGAACAGGGCGCCGTTTTTGCGATTCTTCTGGTAAATACGACGGCGGCTCCGCTGGACCGCCTGGTGTGGAAGCTGACCGGAGAGGAGAGAAAAAACGATGACGGAAAAGAACAGACCGGACCGGCCGAAGGATCTGCGCGGTGAAATAGCGCAGAGCTTCCGTACCAACGGACTTTATGCAGCGCCGGTTCTTTCCGGAGCAATGGGGATCTGCGTGCCGGTGGCTGCGGCGGCGACCCTTCGCAGCGGCATCATTCTTTCGCTGATCTTTGCCATGCTGCTGGTGCCGGTGTGTGTGCTGTCGAGCCTTTGCTTTGTCTATCTGCCGAAGCACCTGAGGATCGCGGCGGTGGTGCTGGTGTCGTCGGTGGTATTTGCCGGCGCTTCGGGGGTGGTGCAGATCTTTTTCGGCCGCGCGGCGCAGCTGTATCAGATCTATGCGCCGCTGCTGATCGTCAGCTCGCTGCTGCTCAGCCGCGCCGATCAGTTTGCCGTGCGGCAGAACGCGGGAATTGCAGCGGCAGACAGCGCTGCGTGTGCCATCGGGTTTGCGCTGGTCAGCTGCACGATGGGCGCCGTGCGTGAGCTGCTTGGCAGCGGTACGCTTTACGGAACGGTCGTTTTGCCCGCAATCGTTCCGAACAGGATGACAGGCGCGCCGTTCTTCGGGTTTATTGTACTTGGTTTTCTGGCGGCAGCGGTCAAATCGTTCCGGCTGCGCGCAGAGGAAAAGCGCCGGCGCTGAAAGGGAGGATCGTTTCGATGACATACATAATGCAGCTGATGACCTATGCGCTGCTGGCTGCCTTTGCCCAGAACATGATCTTTACGCTGGGGATCGGCGCCGACCGCGCGCTCCGCGCAGCGGCAAAACCGAAGCAGATGCTGCCGTGCGCCGTGCTGATAACGTTTTTTTCGCTGGTCGGTCTGTCCGGCGCCGTTGTATCGCGCCGGCTGCTGCAGGCGTTCCCGGCGCTGGAATCCGTCCGCATGCTGCCGCCGGTTCTGTTTCTTGCCGCGGCATATCTGTTGATTTTAGGAATCACCAATTTCGTGCACAAGCCGCTGTTTGTTTATCTGCGGGAGCTTTTGCCCGGCTGCGCGTTCAACAGCATCGTGATGCTGTTCGGGACAGCCGGCAGCATTTACACGATCAGTTTTTCAAAAATGATCGG
>JAQXJH010000025.1 GCA_029008595.1 Bacillota bacterium | reverse complement strand
GTCTGGGCCGTGTCTCAGTCCCAATGTGGCCGTTCGACCTCTCAGTCCGGCTACCGATCGTCGCCTTGGTGGGCTGTTATCCCGCCAACTAGCTAATCGGACGCGAGCCCATCTTTCAGCGGATTGCTCCTTTGATATCCGAATCATGTGACTCAGATATGTCATGCGGTATTAGCGTTCGTTTCCAAACGTTATCCCCCTCTGAAAGGCAGGTTGCTCACGCGTTACTCACCCGTCCGCCACTAAGCATCAAAAGCAAGCTCTTAATGCTTCGTTCGACTTGCATGTGTTAGGCACGCCGCCAGCGTTCGTCCTGAGCCAGGATCAAACTCTCTAAAAAATTGTATCAAAACGGCTTTCGCCGCTTCAATCATTCCTCAGAGCTTTGATTGCTCTTTCTTCGATACACTGACTGTATCTTCGTACTAAATTTCCGGAAGTTTCTTGAACTTCTCAAATTCATTACGGGTTCTTTCTTGTCTTCTGTGTTGTTTAATTTTCAAGGTTCCAATCCCGTCGCGAATCGCCTTCCGTCGCATTCTCATGCGCTTTTTTTCGTTTCGCTCCGGACGCTCTCGAAGAGCGCTTGACTATAATACCACGCCTCTCCCCCTCTTGTCAACACTTTTTTTAATATTTTTTCAGGAATATTTTTTGCCGCCGCAAATCACCCATATATAGTGGACAGCCTGCCGCGCAGCCACTACAGCCCCGGCGAAGGCTCTATCGTTAACCATACGGTGACCGCATGTTGGCCCGGAGCTTTTGAATACTGCAGATCCTCCATCGCAAACCGGTGGAGCGAACCGTAAATCTGATTTGCGTACTGCATCAGATAAATCAGCTTATACGGCTGTTCGGTAATCAGCATGGCGACGCTTTCCTCATAATCCATCGAAGGATCGAACCGCACCGTCAGAACCGTGCTTCCGGTCGCGAGCATACTCTCCAGCCTTTCCAGCAGGCGCCGGTCGTTTTCTTCGTCAAAGCCGTTCAGGAAAACGGCGCAGCATTCAAAGTAATTCAGCGCGGCGGCTGTGCATTCGGGCACCCAGAGATTATACTGCCCGGCGTCGTCCTGCTCCGGGTAAACCGGGTCGATCGTATGGTCAAGCTGCAGGATCCCGGAGGTAATGTTGAAATAATCGTACCGCACGCGCTCCTCAAGGTCGTCCCAGGTGGCGTCGAGATAATACCAGTCTCCGTCCAGCAGCACCGCATTCCACGCGTGGGCAACGCCCTGCGACGTGCCGGAGATCACGGTGCTTTCGATCCCGGCATAGCAGAGCAGCAGCTTCATGGCCAGCGCATACCCCTGGCAGACGGCGCGCCCGTTCACCAGCGCACCGTAGGCGGTAAACGAATCCGGATCTTCGGCGGAATCGGCCGCTTCGGTATCATACGTCACCAGCGAAAGCAGTGTATCGTGCAGAGCCAGCTCACGGTAAAACACCTGCTGGCCTTCATTCAGCACGCCGCAGATCCTGCGCACCGCCTGCGCCAGCTTCTGGATCCGCTGTGCGCACTCCTTGGCGGAATAGTAGGAATACAGCTCCACAAGCGTTCCCTGCGGATTATCGCTGTCATACCCGAACCGGTTTGCGATCCAGAAGATCTGCGGATTGTCGCTGCGCAGAGCCGAAAGCACCAGCCTCAGCTCCCGTTCGCTGAGGCGGATGTCCTGCAGCAGAACGCTCGCCATGCGGTACTCGCCCCGCTCATTCCGGCTGGACGTGATCGTAGCGGCCGCATCCAGCATCGCATCATACGCCTGACGCATCGCCTTGCTCGGCAGCTTTTCGTATTCGAGCCGCATCGGCGCGCACGCAAACGGCGTCTGCACCTGCGGGATGGATGTGCTGACCTGATTGAAAAACGGATCCCGCGAGGAAACCTCTTCCCATGCGGGTTTATCGTCCGGGATCCTGCCCGAAGAGGAAGTCTCCGGCCGCGAGGAAACCGGCTGTTCCCCGGCCGGGGAAGACGTTGCCGTCCATTCCGTGCAGCCGCAGGCCGTCAGCAGCGTCAGCGCCAGCAGCAGAGCGATCTTTTGTTTTCCGGTCCGCAGCCGTTTCATCCCATTTCCCCTCTTTCCCGTCAGACTCTATTATTATTGTTGCTTCCGCGCAAAAAACACGCCCCGCGGAAAATTTACAGAACGGGCAGACGCCGTTTCTTTTTCCTATCTATTATGTTATCATATTCCCGCAAAAAGTAAAGCCTCGGAAAATTTTAACCTTCGGCAAAATCCGGCGGAAAACAGCGCCGGCGCGAAAAAGCGAGGTGTAAATTTTTTTTGAATTCCGGACGGAAGATCGGTTTTCCGCTTTAAATTCTGAATAATTATGATATAATAAAAATAAGGATTTCACAAATTTCCCCCGCGGCGGCTGCAATTTTTGGGGCATTCCCATGCAGCGCTGCACAGGAATGGCTGCTGCAGCCATGATCCTAATACTTGAAAGGGGTCTTACAAATGACTTTTTTTGCCGAAGTGAGCAAGCGCCTGAATTATGCCGTTGCAGAGGTCAGCTCCCGCACCAAAGAATTTACCACCGTCACCAAGCTGAACGCCTCGATCTCCGCCCGCGAGCGCGAGATCGAATCCGCTTATGCGCAGATCGGCAAGCTGCTCTTTGAACGGGAAGCTGCCGATCCGGAAAGCCCTGCCGCCGCGCTCTGCGCCAAGATCAGCGCCAACCGCGAATCGATCGACGCAATGCGCGCCCGCATTGCCGCCATCAAGGAAGAACAGAAGGAAGCGCGCAAGGCAAAGTCCGACGAGCTGTTCGGCAAGCCCGAAACCGCCGCGGCGGATGTGCAGGAGGCTTCGGACGAAGGATGCTCCTGCTGCGCCGGGGAAGACGCCGCCGAAAGCTGCTGTGAAGCTGCCGCTGATGCCGCCGATGCCGTTTGCGAAGCGGCGGAGGCCGTCTGCGAAGCTGCCGAACCGGCTGCCGAAGCCGTCTGCGAGGCCGCACAGAGCGTCTGTGACTGCGTTTGTGACAAAGCCGCAGAAGCCGCCGGGGCTGCTGCCGAAAAAGCAGAGGACGCCGCCGGAGATCTGAGCGATTTTTATACGAAGCCGGAAGATAACGCCTGAGCCTTCGCAATTCTGAAGGGTCTGCGCGCAAACCGATCATGACAAATGCAGCCGCCTGCCGGAAAACATCGCTTTCGGCAAGCGGCTTTTTAAGGAGAGTTTTTCGCATGGAAAAAAATTATGTTCTTGCTCTCGATCAGGGCACTACCAGTTCCCGTGCGATCCTGTTTGACCGGGAACAGCGGATCGTCGCCACCGCCCAGCGGGAATTCAAGCAGATCTTTCCCCAGCCGGGCTATGTGGAACACGACCCCGGCGAAATTTTTGCCTCGCAGAGCGGCGTAATGAACGATGCGATCACCCGCAGCGGCGTGGATCCTGCCGAGATCGCCGCCATCGGCATTACGAACCAGCGCGAAACCACCATTGTATGGGACAAGGCCACCGGTCTGCCGGTCTATAACGCGATCGTCTGGCAATGCCGCCGCACGGCAGATATCTGCCGCGAGCTGGAGAACGCCGGGCTTGGCGAAACCGTCCGCAGAAAAACCGGGCTGCTGATCGACGCCTATTTTTCCGGCACAAAGATCAAGTGGATCCTGGACCATGTTCCAGACGCCCGCAGACGGGCGGAGGCCGGCGAGCTGCTGTTCGGAACGGTGGATACCTGGCTGCTCTGGAACCTGACCGGCGGCAGGGTGCATGTCACGGATTACACCAACGCCTCGCGCACGATGCTGTTCAATATCCATACGCTGGAATGGGACAAAGAGCTTTGCGGCGCGCTCGGCATTCCGATGTGCATGCTGCCGGAGGTAAAAAGCAGCAGCGAAGTCTACGCCGAAGCCCCCGTTGCCGGGCAGCTGATCCCCATCGCCGGCATGGCGGGCGATCAGCAGGCGGCGCTTTTCGGTCAGGCCTGCTTTGAAAAAGGCGAAGCAAAAAATACATACGGCACCGGCTGTTTTCTGCTGATGAACACCGGCGCACAGCCCTGCGAAAGCCGCAACGGCCTGGTGACGACCATTGCCGCCAGCGCGGGAGGAGCCGTTCGCTACGCGCTGGAAGGCAGCGTCTTTTCCGGCGGTTCGGTCATTCAGTGGCTGCGCGACGAGCTGAAGCTGATCGATTCCGCGGCCGACAGCGAATATTTTGCGCAGAAGGTGCCGGATAACGGCGGGGTTTATCTGGTTCCTGCGTTCACCGGACTTGGCGCGCCGCACTGGGACATGTATGCCCGCGGCACCATCACCGGCCTGACCCGCGGCGCCAACCGCTACCACATCATCCGCGCGGCGCTGGAGAGCATCGCGTTCCAGTCGCGCGACGTGCTTGCCGCCATGCTTGCCGATACGGGCGCATCCCTTTCCGCGCTGAAGGTAGACGGCGGCGCTTCGGCAAACAATTTTCTGATGCAGTTCCAGTCGGATCTGATGGGCGTGCCTGTGCAGCGGCCGAAGGTGCGCGAAACCACGGCGCTCGGCGCGGCATATCTTGCCGGGCTGGCGGTCGGCCTGTGGCATTCTCCGGAAGAGATCCGGCAGAATCAGGTGATCGAACGCGTTTTTACGCCCACGCTGCCCGAATCCGAACGCAGCCGCCTGCTCGCCGGTTGGAACCACGCGCTCGAAAAAACGCTGGAGCATTGAAAAACAGTCTGCAAAAAACGCAGCGGCGTCTTCCCGTTCGGGGAAAATGCCGCTGCGTTCTCTGTCTATGGGATCTGTTTTTCCGGGTACGTTCCGGTTCAGAGCGCCACGCTGTTGCCTGCGCGGAGGTGAACGGTGCGCACGGTTCCCCCGCCGCCTTTTTTCGGCAGCGCTTTTCCGACGATAAAGTCGACGTCGGCTTCCGTTTTTTCCGCCGCACGCGCCGTTGCGATCATCCGGCTGCCGCTTTTCTCGATCGAGATCCGCAGCCCGGCATGATGGAAATTCTTCATCGGCACGGCGGGCAGCGCCATTTTCGTGCTGTACATGGCAAAGCCGTGAGATTCCCACAGGGACGCGATCAGGTCGCCCGCTCCCACGTTGGAGGTCATACCCGGCGTGCAGTAATAACCGCGGTCGCTCTGCGCAAGCTCGCCGGTTTCCACGTTCCAGCATTCCCAGATGTTTGGGTAACGCAGCACGATCCGCAGCAGCCCGTCGCGCACCGTTTCGGCCAGCTCCGGATAGTGGCGGCGGCAGATATCCATCATCACCGAGCAGGATTTCGGCCAGCAAGCGCCGCGCCAGTAAACATCGGCGCGGAAGCCCGGTTCCTCTTCGGCAACGGTGCGAACTCCGTACGGCCCGATCAGGCGGCAGACGCCCGGCTCCATTTTTTTCAGGTGCTCTTCGTCCGCCAGATCATACAGAACGGCGAACAGGCCGTCCAGCCCAACGCGCGTATCCAGCGTTCCGTCTTCGTGGCGCACGCCGTACCAGCCGGCGGCCTCGTCCCACAGAATACGGTTCATTGCCTCGCGCGTTTTTTCCGCTTCGGCGCGCCAGGCCGAGCCGTCGCCGCCCAGCAGCTCTTCGATCTCCGCCATGGAAAGCTCATAGCGGTAACGCTCCGCGCCGAATACGGACGGATAGCAGTATTTTTCCTTTTCGTGATCCGTTTCACCGTAGGTCACGCGCTGAAACGCGCTCGTCGTGTCCAGACCGGTATCAAACGAAGAAAAGATCGCCCAAAGGTGCAGGTTTTCCAGTTCGGTATCGCGCGAGGAGCACAGGTAGCGGTAATATTTTTCCAGCGCCGGTTTCCAGCGGCGCAGCGGTTCGGTGCTGCCGATTGCGCGGCAGTGGCGCAGCGCAGTCCATGCCAGATGCGGCGTCTGAACGGTGCCGCTGTTTGCCCAGCCGCTGCCCGGAATCTCTTCGTCGATATAAATGGCGTGCGTAACGTAGCCGTCCTCCCGCTGCGCGGCCAGCAGCATATCCATCGCTTTTTCGATCCATTCCGACGTATAATCGCTGTTCTGGTCGGAATGCCATTCCACGGCGGGCGTTGCCCACTGCCAGATCCCCTTATAGACCGGCAGCGATTCCATGACGGAGTGCCCCCAGCGCGGATGATCGTAGTAATTGTTCTTGATGACCGACCAGCACTTGTAATAGGCGCGCAGCTCCTGCCGGTCGCGCGGATCGATCAGCGGCAGCGAGTCGAACCATTTGTCCCACACTGCGGCGATCCCGTCTTCCAGCGCGGCAAGCGCCCCGTCCGGATCTTCTTTTCCGGCGGCATCCAGCACGGCGGCCGCTTCCTTTGCTTTCTGCGGCGAAACGGTGCTGATGCCGAGGACAAACTGCGCGCGCTGCAGCGAAGCCATGGAAAACGACTGGCGCAGGGCAAGCAGATAGCCCTTTTCCGCCCGGTTGGCGCCTTTGCCCGCCGCTTCCTGCTTCAGATCGGTCTCGTCGCGGTAGACCGCCGCGGTAAACGGCTGCGACGCCGCAATATAATACGTCATATCGTCAAACTGCAGCGTCAGAACGCCGTCCTGCACCGCAGCGGAAAACTCCTCGTCGCTGCACACAACGGAGATCAGATCTTCCTCGAACCGGAACCATTCGGTGCGGCAGGTAAAATCGAAGATCCAGCTGAGCGAACCGTCGACAAAGCGCCCGAACCGCTCGGTGCCGATCAGCGGCAGATTGGTATATTCCAGCCGGCGGCGAACCAGCGACGGCAGAATCGTCTGTTTGGCAAACAGCGCCCGGTTCCTGTGCAGGCCGTCCGCCCGCTGCTCATACGCCGCAAAATCGAACCGGAATTTCGGCGGCAGATCGTAACCTGTATGAATGGAATGTTCGAACACAAATCCCGCGCAATTTTCACCGCTCGGGTAAGCAAAGCCGATCGTTCCGTCGCTTTCGCGCACATAAACCGCCGTCAGACGCGGAAGATTGCTGTCAAACTCCTCCTCCAACGTTCTCCAGATTGATTCCATCTCAAATTCCTCCTGAACCAAGTTGTTGTTCCTATTGTACCCTGCCGCCCTTCCGCGCGTCAACCCCAAACGGGCCGAAACTTCGCGCGGAACTGCGCCTGTTCCCGGCCGACCTTTTCTTTTTACCCGTTCTGTGATAAAATAAAAAGCAGATCGGCCGGCTTCCCGGCCCGGAAGGGAAATGATTTTCATGGAACATATCGTCCGTTCATTTGACGAACTGATCGGCAATACCCCGCTGATGGAGCTTTGCAATCTGGAACGCGAACACCGGCTCGGCGCACGCGTACTGGCGAAGCTGGAATCGTTCAACCCGGCCGGCAGCGCAAAGGATCGCGTGGCAAAGGCGATGCTCGACGACGCCGAGCAGAAGGGGCTGCTCCGCCCCGGCGCCTCCATCATTGAACCGACCAGCGGCAACACCGGGATCGGTCTGGCTGCCATTGCCGCCGCCCGCGGCTATCATGTGATCCTCACGATGCCGGACACCATGAGCCAGGAGCGCATCCAGCTGCTGAAGGCGTACGGCGCCGAGGTGGTGCTGACGCCGGGCGCACAGGCAATGCGCGGCGCAATGGAAAAAGCCGAGGAGCTGCACCGCTCGATCCCGGGCAGCATCATTGCCGGGCAGTTTTCCAACCCGGCCAACCCCGCTGCGCACGAAGCCACGACCGGCCCCGAGATCTGGCGCGATACCGGCGGAAAGGTGGATCTTTTGGTGGCGGGCGTCGGCACCGGCGGAACGCTGACCGGCGTATCGCATTATCTGAAAAAGCAGAATCCGGATGTCAGAGCCGTCGCGGTGGAACCGGCGGGCTGCGCGGTGCTCAGCGGCAAAAAGCCCGGCCCGCACAATCTGCAGGGGATCGGCGGCGGGTTTATTCCCGACGTTCTGGATCGCAGCGCCTACGACGAGATCATCACCGTCTGGGAAGAGGACGCCTACCGCGCCGGCCGTGAGCTTGCCGCGCACGAAGGGATCCTTGCAGGGATCTCCTCCGGGGCCGCGCTCTGGGCCGCCGAGCAGCTCGCGCTCCGCCCCGAAAACGAAGGCAAAACCATTGTTGTTCTGCTGCCCGATACCGGCGACCGTTATCTTTCCACCCCGATGTTCGGCTGAGTGCCCGGCAAAACACGTCCCCGGTCGGAGAGATCTGAAAACTGAAAATACGGTGAAGAAGAGTTTTTTCTCTTTCTCACCGTATTTTTTGCGCATTTTTATTCCGATTTGTATTTTTGAATTTAATATTACTAAATGTATTTTATCTGTCTGCAAAATCGACGCCGGATATTAGGCGGGGCTTCGTAAAACAGTTAATCCGACCTATGGTTACGATCATAGGTCGGATTTTCATGTTATGTGTTAGGGTTGGAATATCCAAGGCTCCCTCTGATGAGGGAGCTGTCAGCGAAGCTGACTGAGGGAGAGACGCTTCACAGTCAGATCAATATATTCGCATACACCACTAAAATTGCGGTCAATATCCAGATTGCAAATTCTCACT
>JAQXJH010000024.1 GCA_029008595.1 Bacillota bacterium | reverse complement strand
CCGATTTCGCGGCGGCCGGGGCTGCGGATTCCGCGGGCCTCGCCCACAGAATACGGCGGGAAGTTATAATGATGCATATAGCGCTTGAATTCTTCGCCGTCGATGCCGTCGAGCAGCTGCTGGTCGGAAATCGGGCCAAGGGTCGCGACCGTCAGAACCTGCGTCTGGCCGCGGGTAAAAAGTCCGGAGCCGTGTGCGCGGGGCAGCAGACCGACCTCGGCAGCCAGCGGGCGAATCTCATCCATGCCGCGACCGTCAACGCGCTTCTGGTCATCGAGCAGCCAGCGGCGCACAACATATTTCTGCGTTTTGTAAAGGCATTCGTCGATCTGGGCAGCCTGATCGGGATAAATCGGATCAAAATGCTCATGAACCGCATCATAAACCGGCTTCAGGCGGGCGTCGCGGATCTTTTTGTCATCGGTATCGAGCGCAACGCGGATGTCGTCGATGGCAAAGGCCTTGACAGCCTCCATCATTTCGTCCGACGGATGCGCTGCCGGATAGGTGAATTTTTCTTTGCCGATCTCCGCCTTGATCCCCTCAATGAAGGAAACGATCTTCTGGTTGGCCTCATGTCCGGCCATGATCCCGTTGAACATCACTTCGTCGGAGACACCCTTTGCCCCGGCTTCGATCATGGCGATGCGGGTCGAGGTGGAAGCAACGGTAACGGCCATTTCGCTTCTCTCGCGCTGCTCAGCGTTCGGATTGATCACATATTCGCCGTCAACATAGCCGACGGAAACGCCGCTGATCGGGCCGTTCCACGGGATATCCGAAATCGAAAGCGCAATGGAAGTCCCGATCATTGCGGTGATCTCGGGCGAGCAGTCCTGATCGACCGACATGACCGTGCAGACAACGGAAACGTCGTTGCGCATATCCTTCGGGAACAGCGGGCGGATCGGGCGGTCGATCACGCGGGAAGCGAGGATCGCTTTGTCGGCCGGGCGGCCTTCTCTGCGCTGGAAGGAACCCGGGATCTTGCCGACGGAATAAAGCTTTTCTTCAAAATCGACGGAAAGCGGGAAAAAGTCCACGCCTTCGCGCGGTTTTTCGCTGGCGGTGACGGCAACGTTCACGACGGTATCGCCGTAGCGGACGAACGCCGCGCCGTTTGCCAGCTGCGCGATCTTGCCGGTTTCCACGACAAGCGGACGGCCGGCCAGTTCGGTTTCAAATACCCGATAATTTTCAAACATTTTGGAACCTCCGTTATTTTGTATTTTCCGGGAGGCCACGGGATTAGCAATAAAACCAGCGCCCGCCTTATCTGAGATATCGGGAGCTCGTTTCACTGCTAAGCCACTTGCCGCCCCGGAATAAAGGGGGAGCTGCGTGGAAGTGCGAAAAATGCCTAAAAGGCAGGCAACTTGCGTCACCTGCCCTTAAGGAAACAAGATTATTTGCGGATACCGAGTCTGGCGATCAGCGAACGATAACGCTCAACATCGACCTTCATCAGGTAATTGAGCAGATTACGGCGCTGGCCGATCATTTTGAACAGGCCGTGGCGGGAATGATGGTCCTTTTTGTGAACCTTCAGATGCTCGGTCAGGTCATTGATCCGCTTGGTCAGGACGGCGATCTGAACTTCCGGAGAACCGGTGTCGCCTTCGTGAGTGGCATACTCCTTGATAATCGCTGTTTTTTCTTCTGGCAGCATGGGTTTTGCACCTCTTTCAAAATATTCCGCAGTTTCAGTAGCAGGCGGGTGTTGTTCCCCGGAAACGGGGCTTGACCCTGCAACCGAAACAGGGTGTTTGCCGGGCTGTTTTCCGACCGGCAGCAGCAGCGCCGCGCAGATCTTCGTGCAACTCGACTGAATAAGTATATCATACAAAATCCGCATTGTAAAGCGGTATTTTCTTCGTTTCGCCCATTTTCTGCAGCATTGCAGCGGATGTGAGACGAAAAGGTTCAAAAAGCGGCCGGGTTCGTCGGAAGAATGCCGCCGCAGCAATCCCCGGCGAAAGACTCAATCGCCATGAACACAGCACGGCTTCTCCTGAGGTCTGATGCGCAGCAGCCGTGTTTCATGGCTCTCCACCTGCAGATCCAGACCATAGCGGTTGTGCTCCACCGCTTCATGCGCCCACAGATCGCGAACCTCTGCGGCCGCCGGCAGTCCGAACTGCGTGAGATCCAGATGGAACCGGCCGGCTTCCGCATTGCGATTGAGCACCGCCGCCGCATAGTCGCCATTCTCCAACGGCTTTACAAAAACTTCAAAGCCGTTTTCCGCATACATTCTCCGTCCCTGTACCGTGCAGCCATCCTGATTCACCGCCAGAACCTCGCAGTTCATCAGAATGCGCTTTGTGGCCTCGTTCATGTTCGCCAGGTCGCAGCAGGTCAGCAGCGGCGAATTCATGATGCACCACAGAGTCATCTGAGACTGATACTCGGTATCTGTGCAGCCGCAGGCGCCGCCGCCGTTGGCGGGAGAGCCTTTTCCGTAGAGGCCAGCGCAGATCATGTCCATATCGTTGTAGCCGCCGTTGCCGGCAAAGTCCGCCAGAGGCGCATTCACATCCACGGCATTCACAAACCCGTTGTGCTGCACGTCGTAGATGCCGCTGTCCCAGGTGTCACGGATATCCCATGTGGTACGCCACATGGCAGCGCCTGTGGAATGTGCCCACTTCCAGGGTTCATTGGATCCCCACTCGCACACGGCATAGACGATCTCGCGGCCGCAATTCCGCAGGGCCTCTCCCATCCTGGTATACAGTCCCTGTGCCGTCTCGCCTTCCGGAACATCCAGCCAATAATCCTGCTTGAGAAAATCGATCCCCCATTCCGCAAAGGTTCTGGCATCCACTTCCTCGTATCCATAGCTGCCCGGCCAGCCGGCGCAGGTAACGCGGCAGGCATCGGAATAGATTCCAAGCTTCAGCCCTTTGGAATGGACGTAATCGGCCAGCGCCTTCATACCGCTGGGGAACTTCTTCGGATCCGGCACCAGATGACCCTGTTCGTCACGGCCTTCCCTGACGCTCCAACAGTCATCGATAATGATATACTCGTATCCGCAGTCCTTCATGCCGCTCTCCACCATGGCGTCCGCCATGGCCCTGATGAGATCCTCATGAATGTTCTCCGCATACATATTCCAGGACAACCATCCCATGGGCGGCTTTCTGATCTGATTCTGACTCATAGAGCAACCTCCAGTTTCCATACCGGCAAATCATTTTTGTATGATCCTGCTCCCGGAATGCATCAATTATTTTCTTCCCGGAGCCGTCTTCTTTGTCAACCGACAGGTCTGAAGCCGTATCCGCTATGCAGCTCGCCGCCCTGCAGCAGAAATCGCTTCAGCCCGCGCTGCAGGCTGTTATTCTCCGGCAGCTGCTCCGGCTTTGCCGCCGTCGTGCCGAATACATACTGCAGGAAGGAATCATCGCGCTCAAACCGGTCTGTACAGGAAAACTGGCCCGCAAACCGGCGGATGTTGGAGTGGGGCGACAGAATTTCCCCCAGCTCCGGAGAAAGCAGCCAGCTTTCACAGGTGAAGCCCTCTGTCACATAGCCAAAGGTCTTCTCATAGAACTCCACCGCCGCCCGGAACGCCCTGCTGCATGCTTCCGGCAGCAACGGCTCACCGGCGGGAATATGGGTCTCCAGCAGCTTTGTGCCGGCCGGAAGAAACGTTCCCCCAAAGGTCTCCGGCGCTTCCAGAACATGCGCCATGAACTGAAGCCTTCCCAGTTGGAAGAGGCGGCCCCTGATGTGATTCCACAGCCAGGGATACCGCTCTCCGCCAATTCCAAATTGCCCTGTCAGCGCTTCATATTCGTTCATGTTTCTCGGAATATCCTGCAGGGTCAGGCGCAGAATCTCCTCCGGTATTCCTTTACTACGGTAGAAACGACAGGTTTCCGGCAGTTCCCGCAGCAGGCAGAACACAAAAAATCCCATATGCAGCGGCCCAAGCCTCCGGCGCAGCTCCTCCATGGCCGGAAAATCTTCGGCACAATCCGGCGGATCGCCGTTCCAAAGAGCCTTCAGGGAGAGATCCGAATCGATGGCATCCGCAATCGCGTCAAGCCGGGGATCCGGCAGCGCAGCCACCCCTCTGGCACAGGTCAGAAGATCTCCGCAGGCGCCCATGCCTTTCCCTCCAGTTCATCAAACCCCGGAAATTTCAGATAGATATCATGCTCCGCTTCATATCTGCTCTGAACACACTTCCAGTAGCGCTTGGTCAGATAGCAGAAAGACGCCCAGATTTCCTCCGTTTCCGTCATGGTGATATAGCGCCGCGGCCGATCTGTATACTGCTCCCGCAGGCTCTGCTGCAGATCCCCCAGACATTCCACAAACCGGTTTACCACGCGCCGGCCCAGATCTCTGGTCATATAGGGCAGATCCTGTTCCAGAGTGGCCGGGCAGCAGTAGAGACCGTAGTCGTTTGAATTGCCTGCAATGCGCCGCTCCACGTTCAGCGGCTGCCTGATCTTCTCCAGGTTGACCGACTCCGGCTTCAGTTCCATGACCATTACCGTTTCCAAAATACCGGCATGATCCTCCGCGCTGCCGGGCAGGTTCAGCTTCCCCAGAAAATCATAGTCCAGCTCGTTGACATATCCGGCCCAGAGCTGAATGGGCGACCCGGTTTTACGCCGGTAATACTCGCACAGCATCCGCATATCCTCGTTGAGACCGCCCAAATAATGGCCGCTGAGCAAAATGCCCGCATGGAAGCCTTTGGCATCAATATTCCGGATGTGGTAAAGAAGATTGTGCAGAAACAATTCCTCCGTGACGGAAGTCGTCAGAGAAAGCCCCATGCCGCAGCAATCCATCTCCCAGTCGTAATACGGCTGCTCCTGAATATGCCATGCGCTTGGGGGCGCCACAATCCCTCCGTGAGCTTCCGCGGCACGGCACGCCAGCAGATAGCTGTTATAAAAATCCACGCCCATGGCGTTGTAGACGCCATGCGGTTCCGCCGGCCCGTACGCCATGTAGCAGACCGGATTCTTTTTCTTTTCATCAAAGTATTCATCGGGATACATATCAAGCCAATTATGGGTTCTCATAAGGATATCACTCCATTCGTCATTGATTTTATGGTTCTCAGCGATATGCGCCGGCCATCCCGTTAATAGCTGTAGGTATCCGTCTGAGAGATCCGGGAGGCAGAGACCATCCGGCTGTACATTGTGACAAACGGCAGCTCCGCATCCGTCGGATAGGGTACCCGCGGCTTTTCCAGCTCCGGAATAGCTGGAATCTCTCCGCGCAGATATTGCCGCACCCGCTTACGGGCCGTATCCAGCCACATGAACTGGGTTCCGTAGCGCAGCTCCACAACATCAAAGCCTTCCGGCTTATTGACGGCAAACCAGTATTCTCTGTGAAGCTCCCGCAGCTTTCCGTACCGGTCGAGAAGCTCCGGAATGTCCGCATTGGCCAATTGCTCCAGAGCGGCCTGATCCCGGTTCAGGTATGCGCTTCTCAGCCGGTTTCCAAACTCCGCCTTGATCGAAAGCACCCGACAAAGGGAATATGCCGTATCAAAAATCATGGCATAGGTGGGATTGCGTTCCGACGCCGTCCGGAATCGCGCAGACAGCTTTTCATAGTATTCATTCAGCGGCAGCCCCTCAATGTTCCTGTCAAACAGGCCGTACATCGGGTGCTGCCAGAGCAGCCACTTGCTGGGGTTGCACATATGGGGATTTCCGGGTTCACTGACGCCTTCAATCTCGTCCAGACAGGCCATCGCCCGGAAATCTTCGGCCTCACCGCCGCAGCAGGTGCGGAAGCGTCGCCGCACCTCCTCTTCCGTCACGCCGTCGCGGTAGCAATGCTCGGCCAGATACTGGAAGCTCAAATAGAGGGAGAAAATCTGGTTTTCCGTGGTATCGTCTCCCCACACCGTCAGAAAGGTATCGCGCACACCGTTTCGTTTGCAGGAGCCGATG
>JAQXJH010000023.1 GCA_029008595.1 Bacillota bacterium | reverse complement strand
CCTTTGACGCGCCGTTCTGCAGCATACAGTCAGTAAAACCGCCGGTGGATGCACCGATATCCATTGCAGTGCAGCCGCTGAGCGAAATGGGAAACACCTGCATCGCTTTTTCCAGCTTCAACCCGCCGCGGCTGACATAAGCGAGTTTTTTACCGCGTACTTCAAAATTCATTTCCGCTGTAACGTTCATGCCCGGCTTGTCCGCCTTTTGGTGATCGACGTAAACGTCTCCCGCCATAATCATTCCTTTGGCCTGTTCCCGGCTCTGCACAAGACCAAGCTCGACAAGCATCTGATCCAACCGTTTTTTTTCGATCAATGTGAACACTCCATCGTAATAATATCGGCAACAGACTCTGCGTCCAGTCCGTTCTGCTCCATCTGCCGCCGCTCGGAGGCATGCGCCACAAAGCGATCCTGCACGGCGCTCAGGCGGAATTTTCCCGAAAATCCCTGTTCGGTCAGCAGCCGCAGGAAATGTTCTCCCACGCCGCCCGCTGCAACCGATTCCTCTGCAAAAAAGACATTCGGATATTCTGCCGCTTTTTCAACGGCCTGCTGCGGAACCGGACGGATGCAGTTCAGCTTCAGCAGCGAAACCGCAATCCCGCGCTGCGCCAGCAGACCGGCAGCCCGCAGGCATTCGGCAAACAGCCTGCCGTAGGTGACAAGCAGAACCGAAGCTTCGGCACCGGGAATCAGATCGAAATCATTTTCCCCGCCGGAAAGCGCGAGTTTCTGAGGCTTTTGCGGTTCCACACCGCGCGGATACCGCACCGCCGCAGGGCCGCTGCCCTCATAAATCGCCTTTTGCAGCATCCGGCGCAGCTCGTCAAAATAGGTCGGCGCATACACGGTCAGCCCGGGAATGGAATTCAGGAATGCCGGGTCAAACAGTCCCTGATGCGTTGCGCCGTCGTCACCGACAAACCCGGCGCGATCCACCGCCAGAACGATCCGCAGATTCTGCAATGCGGCGTCGTGGATCAGCTGATCGTAAGCGCGCTGCAGGAAGGTGGAATAAACCGCAAACACCGGTTTCATCCCATTTGCCGCAAGACCCGCGGCAAACGGAATCGCGCATTCTTCTGCGATCCCCACATCGTAAAAACGGCCGGGGAAGCTGCGCGCAAACTGCGTCAGACCGGTTCCCGCCTTCATGGCTGCGGTAATCGCGCAGACCGTCGGGTCTTTTTCCGCAATGGCGCAAAGCTCCTGCCCGAACACATCGGAGTATCCGTCGCCCGAAAGCTGCTTTTCGCCGGTGTCAACATCAAAGCTGCCGATCCCGTGAAAAACACGCGGATTTTTTTCGGCAAAAGAATATCCCTTGCCCTTGACCGTACACGCGTGGATCAGCACCGGATAATCGGCGTCACGCGCGATCATGAGCGCCCGTTCCAGAGTGGCAATATCGTGCCCGTCGATCGGGCCGATATAATGGAACCCCATCTCTTCAAAAATATTCGAATGATAGATCGTATTTTTCAGCATCCCCTTGGCGCGGGCAAGAGCATTGCGCAAAGAAGAACCGACCACCGGAATGTGCTTCAAAAAGCTTTCCAGCCCGTTTTTCACGTTCCGGTATCCGTTTTTGGTGCGGATGACCGCAAGATAACGCGCCATCGCGCCGACATTCCGGTTGATCGACATTTTATTGTCATTGAGGATCACCGTAAAATTGCGGCGGTAGCGCCCGGCATTATTCAGTCCTTCGTAAGCAAGACCGCCGGAAAGCGCCCCGTCCCCGATCACCGAAACCACATGGCAGTCTTTCTTTCCCGCGATCTCATTGGCGCAGGCAAGCCCCAGCGCAGAAGCGATCGACGTACTGCTGTGGCCGGTGCTGAAAATGTCCAGCGGGCTTTCCGCCCGGTTGGGAAATCCCGAAATGCCGCCTTCCTTCCGCAGCGTGGAAAACGATTCCCGGCGGCCGGTGAATAATTTATGCGTGTAGCATTGATGACCGACGTCCCAGACGAGCTGGTCCTCCGGAAAAGAAAAGACCCGATAAAGCGCCACTGTCAGCTCGACAACACCAAGATTGGAAGAAAGGTGACCTCCGTTTTCGGCAACCGTTTCAATCAGCTTCGTCCGAATTTCTTCGCAAAGCGCCGGAAGCTCTTCTTCCGGAATTTTTTTTACGTCATCCGGCTGTTGAATTTGCTGCAGCAATGACTGAGCCATGGATCGACCATACCTTTCTGTGAATCGTGCGCCCAGAACATGAGCTGCGGCGCCAGAACCGTTTCCGCCGCAGTCTGCCTGTTAATCATTATACATGAAACTGTGTATTAATTCAATAGGAGAATCTCAGACCAGCACGCCGATCAGGATCCCGAGCGCCGTTCCGCTGGCGACCTCCAAAGGCGTATGACCAAGCAGCTCCTTGAGTTCGTTGAACTTTGCCTTGATCTCTTCATTGCCTGGCTGCATCTGGAACAGGCTGGTGATCAGATTGAGCATTTTGGCGTGCTCGCCGGCCTGCCGCCGGACTCCCATTGCGTCATAGATCACGATCAGCGCAAAACAAAGCGCAATGGCAAACTGCGGCGAACCTGCCCCGCAGTATTTTGCTATGGAAGCTGTGAGCGCCATGACCATGGAAGAATGTGAACTTGGCATTCCGCCTGCACCGTACAGCCGTTCCAGATCAAAACTGCGGTTGCGGACAAAATACAGCAGCGTTTTGATGACCTGCGCAGCCAACCATGCAACGAAAACAGCGATGACGGTGCGGTTGGAAATAAGATCCTGAAAAAAATTCATGAATGCGTGTTCCTTTCCGTATCAGACAACTCAGTGAACGCGGTGCGCAAGCATTTCTGCAAGATCACAGAGCGCTGCGGCCGATTCTCCGAACGGGGCGACCGTCTGTTTTGCCGTCTCTGTCATCTGCTCCACCAGACGGCTTGCCTGTTCCAGTCCAAGCAGGGAAACATAGGTCGATTTTTCGTTTTCTGCGTCGCTGCCGACCGGTTTTCCCAGCAAGGCCGCATCACCTTCCACATCGAGCATATCGTCACGGATCTGAAAGGCCAGACCGATATTTTCCGCATAGGTATCCGCCGCAGGAAGCATTTCCGTCCGCCCGCCGATGATGCAGCCCATCCGGCAGGCTGCCCGGATCAGCGCGACGGTCTTTCCCTGATCCATCCGCCGCAGCGTATCTGTCCCCACACGCCTGCCTTCCGATTCCAGGTCGATCATCTGCCCGCCGATCATTCCCGAAACACCGGACAGCTCCGCCAGGCATTTTGTTGCCTGCAGCACCGCCGCAGGCGGCAGCTGCCCGGCAGAAAGCGCCGTTTCAAACGCGCGGTTCAGCAGCGCATCTCCGGCCAGCAGAGCCGTTGCCTCCCCGAACGCCTTGTGGGTCGAGGGTTTGCCGCGGCGCAGATCGTCGTCATCCATACACGGCAGATCATCGTGTATCAGGGAATAGGAATGGATCATCTCCAGCGCGCAGGCAAACGGCAGCGCGGCAGCCGGATCCCCGCCGCAGAGGCGGCAGAATTCCAGCGTCAGCACCGGACGGATCCGTTTTCCGCCGCCCATCACGGCGTACCGCATGGCGCGGTGCAGCACGGAACATTCCGGGTCTGCGGCATTTTCCGGCGGCAGAAAAGAATCCAGCCCCTTTTCAATCATCGGCAGATATGCTTCAAATAATTCATTTGCTGTTTTCATTCGTTTTCGGCTTCCTTTCCGGCGGCCGGCTCTGCCGTGAGCAGCGCAATTTTCTGTTCCGCATTTTTCAGCGTTTTTTCACATGCGCGTGCCAGCTTTGTTCCTTCTTCAAACAGTTTCAGCGCAGCATCCAGAGGCTCTTCGCCCGACTCCAGCCGACGGACGATTTCCTCCAGCCTCTGCATCGATTCTTCAAAGTTTTGTTCTTTTTTTGCCATATTATTCACATTCCTTTTCCGGTCGTTCGGTTACCCGGCACCGCAGAGCGCCGTCCCGCATCCGCACTGTGATCCGGTCGCCGGGCAGAAGCCCCGCAGCAGAATTCTGCACGGCTCCGTCCTTTTCTACCATTGCATACCCCCGGGAAATGACCGCCAGCGGGCTGAGCGCATTCAGATGCGCACAAGCCGAGGAAAAACGAATCCCCTTTTGCTCAAGCAGCCGCCGGGAGGAATCACTCATGCGGCGGGTCAGCTCATCCAGACGGATACGGTGGTTTTCATAAAGCATCTGCGGCACGGAAAGGCATCGGCGCGAGGCTGCCGCCTTCCACCGGCGTTCGCACTGTTCCAGCTGCGCGGAAATCGCATTCTCCATCGCACCTCTCCAGCCTGCCAGCCGGAGCAGCAGCGCTTCTTTCTCCGGAACGGCACATTCCGCTGCCGCCGACGGGGTCGGCGCACGCAGATCGGCCGCATAATCACAAAGCGTGGTGTCTGTTTCGTGACCGACGGCAGAGATGACCGGGATACGCGAAGACGCGACCGCCCGCACGACCGGTTCTTCATTGAACGCCCAGAGGTCTTCGGCAGAACCGCCTCCGCGCCCGACGATCAGCACATCTGCCGCCTGCTGTTCATTCATCCGGCGCACAGCCTGCGCGATCTGCTCCGCTGCACCGGCTCCCTGCACAAGAACAGGAGCAAAAACGATTTTTGCCAGCGGAAAACGGCGGGCTGTGACATGCAGCATATCCTGCAGAGCGGCGCCGGTGGGAGAAGTGATGATCCCGACGCGCATCGGACAAGCCGGGATCGCCCGTTTGCGGGCGGGGTCAAACAGACCTTCCCGCTGCAGCTTTGTACGAAGCTGTTCAAAGGCAACTGCCAGAGCGCCTGCTCCGTCCGGCTGCAGATCATCGCAGTAGAACTGATACTGTCCGCTTTTTTCATAAAGGGAAACATGCCCGCGGGCCAGAACACACATTCCGTCCTCCGGTCGGAACCGGAGCCGGGCCGCCTGCCGGCAAAACATCACGGCATGGATCACACTACGGTCATCCTTCAGATCAAAATAAAAATGCCCGGATGCCGAGTGCGCCTTGAAATTGGAAATCTCACCGTTCAGGTAAAGTTCGTTCAGGTTTTCGTCACCTTCCAGCAGCGCACGCAGATAGGTCGTCAGCTGCGAAACGGTGAGAACCATCGGGCGTTTCATCGGGACTTCGCCTCCGTTCCTATGGATCAAGCTTCATCCAGCCCAGCAGCGCCACCCCCGCGGCATTGTCGCAGGAAAACTCCGGCGCGGCAAAGCTGGCCCCATATTTTTCACCAAGCCTGGCGCTGATGATGGAATTTGACATAACGCCGCCGGCAAAGACCAGCGGAAGCTTTCCGTATTTCTGCAGCAGGCGCTCTGTCATCATGTCCAGCGCGGCGCAGACGGATTCGATGCAGAATTTTGCAATATCGGCAGGTGCTTCTCCCTGCTGCTGCATCTTCTTACATTGGTTTTCGATTCCGGAAAGCGAACAGTCACAGCCGCGGAGGGTCGGACGGATCCTGAACTCCGCCGTGCTCTGCCTTGCCAGCCGGTCGAGTTCCCGGCCGGCCGGGAACCTCAGCCCGAGCATTACGCCGACCCGGTCAACGGCCTGTCCCGCTTTCAGATCGAGCGAAGACGCCGCGAGATGCGGAGAAAATACTTTTTCGGCGTCCGGCTCCACCAGCAGCGCATCGGTCGTTCCTCCGGAAACATGAAACGCCAGAAAGCGCCGGTGAACCCACTCCAGCTTTCCGCAGGAATAAAGCGCGGCGGCCAGATGACCGTGCTGGTGCGAGCATTCCGTCAGCGGCAGCGAAAACGCCGAAGCTATTGCCGAAGCCGTTCCCGCTCCGACGGTAAAACACGGCATATAGGAGCCTTCCTGATCGCGCGGACGGACGGACACGCTGACGGCATCCGGTTTCCGCCCTGTTCCGGCAAAGAGCTTTTTCAGCACCTGCGGCAGCTGCTGCGTGTGATGAAACACCGCGTCGCTTTGTTTTAAACCCAGCGCGCCCTCCCGCACGGGAAGCAGCATTTTCTGCTGCAGCATGGCATTGCTTTCGCTGTCATACAGCGCTGCGGAGGTCGTGTAGTTGCTGGTATCGATCCCCAGCACGCAGCTCATTGTTTCTCCTCCGGTTGGGCGGCTTCCCCCGTGGTCTGCTCTTCCCCGTTCCGGTCTTCTTCAACGGATGGCTGCGCTGCGCTGTTTTCTTCACGCGAAATACTGCCCAGGATCCCGTTGATAAACGAAGCGTCCGCCTGTGTTGCATATTTTTTTGCAAGTTCTACCGCTTCATTCGCCGCAACAGCAACCGGAACCTCTTCTTCATACATCATTTCATATACGGCAAGGCGAAGGATGGCCAGCGCGACTTTTGAGATGCGCTGCTTTTTCCAGCCAACGGCATACCGCTCAATTGCCGCATCGATTTTCTCCAGATGCTCCTGTACACCCTCGGCAGTTTTTTTTGCATAGTCGCACAATTCAAAATCGCGCGCCAGCAGCGCGTTATCCACCAATTCCTCCAAAGGTGCCTCGTTGAAGATCCTTTCAAAAATAATGGCAAACGCCTGTTCGCGCTGTTCACTTCGTTTCAGTTCCTTCATCTGATCAACCATTCCTTTCCGTTTTGAGGAAAATCACAAACTGTTTCCTTCCGGATAAAAACACGCCCTCCGCACATCCACAATGCAGAGGGCGTGTGCCGGAACGACAGTCCGCCGGTCATTCTGTTGTGCAAGTGCAAATTTAATTTTATTTTACCACACCGTTATCGAATATTCAACGCAAAAATATACATTTCTCTCTGCATATACATTAAAACAGCACCGGAGCATTCGTCTTCTTCCGCTTTTCCGTCCGCACACAGCAAACAGAGCCTTTTCCGCTGAAAGCGGGAAAAGACTCTGTTGATCCGATACTTTTCTGCGGTACCGGCCGGAACGATCCCCTGGTCCGCCGCAGCCTGCGCGGTTACTTGACTTCGACAATGATAATATCCTCAAACGGAATTCCCGCCGTATTTTTGACGATATCCTTGATGGTGATCGTCTGATTGGCTAACAGACCGTCGCTTGCCACCAGAATATTCGCCTTGTCGTTTTCCAGAAACGCCAGACACCCCGAAAACCCTTTGGCTTTCAGCATGCTTTCGATCTTGGACTCCTGCTCGATATTCTTCGCGATCGCCGCCAGCTGATCGACGGCTTCTTTTTTGGCTTTTTCATCCGACTCGGCCGCTTTTACCGTCTGCTGCAGCAGTTCGGTGGCTTCGTCCCTCGCCTTTTGCCGGGAAAGCGACGCTTCGGTAAAGTAGCTTTCCGCGCTTGGCGTCAGCGATTCTGCCGGCGGCTGCGAAGCGGACGTACCCGATGGGTTTCCGCTTTCTGCCGGGATCACCGAAGTTGCCGTTTCCGAACCGTTTACATACTGGGCATCCCCGATGTTTGTCTGGGAAACAGCAGCTCCGCTCTGCACGGCGCTCGGGCCTGAAAAGCGCCAGTTGATATATACCGCCGTTCCGAGTGCCAGTACCAGTGCCGCAAGAACAATATGTCTTTTTTCTATCATGTTGTGACCGTTCCTTTCTGCTGCGCGACCCGCATGTCTTTACGCAAATTGTACGCGCCTGCGGGACGGATTATGACAACGGAGCCACGCAGACTCTGGTGGAATTTACGGCGAGCGCCGTCGTGACCGCATTGATGATCCGCTGCTGCACCGCCGGGACATCGCCGCCCTGACAGACGATGACTACGCCTTTGATGGTGGGCTGCACCTCGGTTACCACAAGCGCCTGTTTGCCGGAGCCGCCGTCCACAATCAGATACGTTCTCTGCTGATCTCCGCTTTCCTGCGTCCGGGTAGTGCTGTTTGTACTGTCCTGCGTTTTATTTTCACTGATTTTTTCCTCCTGCGCATAAACGTACTGAATACCGTTTTCCAGGGTGACCATCACCTTGCAGTCTCCTGCCCCGGCAATGCTGCCGACAATATCGGTCAGCTTATTTTCCAGCTTCGCAGCATATTCGTCGGCGGAAAGGATCTGCGCTTCTCCCGGCTGGGCCTGAGACGATTTTTCCCCGTCTCCGCCGGAAAAATAGCCGGAAAGAAAAATACAAAGAATTGCGAGAATCCCAATGGCCAGAATTATCTTGCCGCCCTTTTCGCTTTTCAAAAACGAAAAAAAAGCGCTGCTTTTCTTTTCCATGGAGCATGATCCTTTCTGTTCTGTCCGCTCTTATTCGGCCAAGCGGCATTCCGCCGCAATCCCCAGTTCTTCGGCGATCCATGTGCGGATCTGCTGTTCTTTTGCAAAATCGTCTGCATTCAGCCAGACCACCGCGCTGCCGATCTGCAGCGTTCCGGAATCATCCGTTTCAACCGCAACAGAAATTTGCTCCGGCCGAATTCCGTGTCTCCCCAGCAGACTGCTGATCAGATTCTGAACACTTTGCTGTGCGACTGACCGGCTTTGCTCCGCTACGCGGGACGAAAGCTCCTCCGGCACCGAAACGTTCTGAAACGTTTCCACCGAACCCTGTGAGATCTTGTTCAGAACCTTTTCTGCCGGCAGAAGAACGGCGCACAGAAAAAAGACCGCTGTCACAGATCGGGCGGATTTTTTCATTTTTCCGACCGGACAAAGCAGTTCCAGCAGCGCACAGGCCGCTGCTGCAAAGCACGCTCCAAGTGTCCAGAGCTTTACATCATTCATTCGGATCCCTCCTTGAACACACCGTTCAGGATGTTCTGGCGGCCAGCACGATACCGGTGGAAATAATCAGCAGCGCAGCACAGCAGAGCAGTACCGCCAAAAACAGCCCCAGCACAGCGGAAATCGCTTTCAGCAAACCTGCGATCTCCTTTTGGTCAAGCAGCCCTCCCACTGCGGCGCAAAGCTCTGCAGCGGCGATCCAGATCATCAGCTCGACCGTCAACGGCAGAAAAATCGCCCCTCCTGCCAGGATCCCGAACGCGCCGACCGATGATTTCAGCACGCCGACATATCCCCGCACAGAGGTGTATGCGTCACTGAGCGCACCGCCTACTACCGGGACTGCGCTTCCGATCACGAATTTTGCGGTCCTGACTGTCAGGGAGTCGGCGGCTGCTCCAGCTGCTCCCTGCAGAGAGAGAACCGTTACAAAAACCGTCATCACGATCCCGAGCAGCCATTTGACCATTTTCTGCAGAAAAGAATGGATCCCCTGCAGATTGGTTCTCGGCGCGGCTGCCGATACTATTGCCAGCGCCAGCAGCATCTGCAGCACCGGAGTCACCACCGCCGAAAGCAGCCCGGAAGCGCCCTGCGCCGCTGCAACGGTTGTAGCCGAATACGCTCCTGCCGTAACCGCCTGTCCGTTTGCCACCATAATGCCCGCATACACCGGCACAAAGGAGATCAGAAACGCAAAGGCTGCGAGCGCCGTATCCCGCGCGCCGGAGATCAGCGAAACCAGAGGCGTCACCATGACAGACGCTGTCATCAGCACACAGACCACAGAAAAAACTTGTGTGATCTCGTCATTGAGAAACGACGTTTTAACGCTCTGCAGCAGCGCACAGAGCGCAATGATCCCGACAACGCAAAGCGCTGCACGCAGCGGATCCGACGCCTTCTGCCGGGCCAGAACCGCCGTTTGCTGCAAAACATTTTCAAAATTCAGCCGAAAAATTCCGTCTTCCGAAAAATCCGCCAATCCGAGCTCCTGCAGCAGTTCCCGGGTCTCCTCTGGCAGCTGCTGCGGGAGGTCTTCTGCACCGCTGGCCTCCAGCTGCTCACGGTAGATCTGTTCCCCGTCATTCCGTTCCTGCGCAACAGCAACCAGAGGCAACGCCAGAAGCATCGCTGCAGCCAGTACGGCCAGACATCTGCCGCAGCTGCGGAGGTTCCGCCTGCAAATCTTCTTTTTTCCGTCCGACAGCGATCTCATCTCTTTTTTCTTCCTCTCCGCTTTCCTGCCGTGTTTCATCGGGATCCGGTTCAGCCGATCAGCGAAACTGCCAGATCGATCACCGCCCGGAACAGCGGCAATGAAAGCACCGCAACCGATACCCTGCCGGCAAATTCGATTTTTCCAGCCAACGAAGCTTCTCCGGCATCCCGGCAGGTGTCCGCCGCAAACTGCACCAGAAAGCAAACGCCCAACGACTTGAGCAGCACACCGGCATATTCCGTATCAACATCCGCTCTGTCCAGAAATATCCTGATCTGCGTCGTGACCGGAAGGATCTGCACCACCACTCCAGCCGCGATCAGCACCCCGGTTCCGATCGCAAGCACGGACGAAACCTCCGGATTTGTTCTGCGGATCAGCTGCGCAGCAAGCGCTGAAGCAATGGCTGCCGCAGCAAGCACCGCAATATTCATCTGTATCCCCTCCGCTTATAAGCCAAACAGCGACTTGATCGTTTCAAACAGCGTATCGATCTCCTGCACGATCATCATCAGCACAACAACCAGCCCGGCGAGCGTCACCATCATGGCCTGCTCCTGCCGTTCCGCCTTGTTCAGAATCTGATTGAGTACCGCCACAATGATCCCGATGGCAGCTATTTTAAAGATCAGCTCCACATCCATTGCGATATCCATCCTTTCCGCTATTCCTCTGCGCTACAGCAGCACAAGATCGATCCCCAGCCCCAGCAGAACGCCGAGCAGCACGGAAAGCCTTCCCTTCTGCTGCCGCTCTTCTCTGGCGCTTTGCCGGATCTCGGAAGCCGACGCCGCAAACAGCCGGCAGTGCGAAATCTGGCCCTCCACATCGCTGGCGCCGAGGCCTGCGCCGAAATCCTGCAGCAGCTGAAGATCGCCGTTCGGCAGCGAACTGCGTCGGGCCGCATTTTTTGCCGCCTGCTCCCACGCCTGTGGGAACAGGACGCCTTCCGAAAGCTGTTCGCTGCAGGCTTTCACCAGTTCCAGACGTCCGTTTTCCCGGCAGTAACGTTCCAGAAGCTGCGGAACCGGCAGCGCCGCATAACGGATGGATGTCTCCGCAAAATGAAGAAAATCCAGAAATGCGTTCCAGAATATCACGCGGTCATCCAGCCTGCGGCACTGCAGGATCCCGACCGTCGCGGAGGTCAGAAAGAGCAGGATCAATCCCGCTGTCTTCAACAAGCAAATCACCTGCCCGAAATATTTTTTGAACACAACCGCGGGCTGAGCCGCTGCCGAGCATTGCGACCGACCGGAAAGCGCCGCTGCAAAGCAGGCGCCGGATCGCAGGCCGCCGCAGCAGCTCCCCGCAGTCTCCCGCATGGGCGGTGGCCACCATGGTCACACCGGCGTTCAGCCCTTCCTCCAGCGCCTGTGCTTCCGCTGCGGTGCCGACCTCGTCGCAGATGATAAACTCCGGAGAAAGCGTACGAACCGCCTGCAGGATCCCCGGCGCTTTTGGATAACCGTCCAGCACGTCACAGCACGGCCCGAGATCTGCCTGCCGTTCTCCCTGCCAGCTGCCCGCCAGCTCTCCGCGTTCATCCACCACGGCAACCGTATGCGGCGCATGGTTCCCGCCGCCGGAAAGCTGACGCGCCAGATCGCGCAGCATCGTTGTTTTTCCGCTGCCCGGAGCGCCGGTCAACAGCAAGCCCCCGGAAAGAGCGAGCGGCAGCAGCGCATCGGCCGCACCGGGGATCTCCCGCGCGATCCGCAGGCTGATCCCCGCAATGCAGCGCATCCCGGTGACTCTGCCCTCCTGAATCACCGCCGTTCCGCAAAGCCCTGCGCGGTGACCGCCGCGCACCGTCAAAAAACCTTCGCTGATCTGGTTCTGACAGCTGTGTACGGAATATTCACAGAGCCGGCGGAACGTTTCGTCCAGATCTTCCCGCGCTGCCGACAGGCTTTCGCTGCCCGGCAGCATCGTGATTTTCCGGCACACCGAGACAAACCGGATCCCTCCGCTGCCGCAGAGGGCGACCGGCTGGCCCAGCCGCAGCCGGATCTCGCTGATCTGAACCGTAAAGCTCCGCGGCAGAAAAAGCAGCGCCTGCTGCAGTCTTGTGCTGAGAAACGAAACTGCGGAATCAAAACTGTTTTTCCGGAGCTGAGACTGGTCTGCAGCCATATGGATCCCACCGCCTTCCGGATGAATGTCAGCTCCGCGCAGAACGACAGCCCGAACAGGCAGCATGGTTCGTCCTGCACTTCTGTTTCATTCTATTGCGCGCAGGACAAAGATAGAACCTGTCCGCTGCAGAAAATTTGCGCGCAAAAAAAGCACCGGAACGCACGCATTCCGATGCTTTGCTGTTCTGTTCTCAAAAATCAATCCGCTTCCGCGAGCATCCGGTCAAATTCCGCCTCGTCGATCACGGGGATCCCGAGAGCCTGCGCCTTTTCCAGCTTGCTGCCGGCTTCCTCGCCGGCAAGCACCATCGAGGTCTTTTTGGAAACCGACGACGACACCTTTCCTCCGTTCCGCTCGATCAATTCTGCAGCCTCGCTGCGCTTATAGGTCGGAAGCGTACCCGTAAGAACAAAGGTCATTCCGGCAAAACGTTCGCCTTTCTGCTGCCGCGCCGCCGTCATATTCACACCGCGCGCTTTCAGCTTTTCCATCAGCTCCGCCGACTGCGGCTGACGGAAGAACTGCAGAACGCTCAGCGCCATGATATTGCCGAAGCCTTCGATGGACGAAAGCTCCTCCTGCGTGGCCTGCATCAGAGCATCCGCCGTACCGAACCGTTCCGCCAGCAGCCTGGCCGCCTTCTGCCCGACATGGCGGATGCCGAGCGCATAGATCAGGCGCGAAAGATCGTTCTCTTTTGATTTTGCGATCGCCTGTACCAGATTCTGTGAAGAAAGCTTTCCCATCCGGTCGTTTTGTTCCAGCTCTTCCGCCGTAAGATCGTACAGATCTGCCGGAGAAGCAACATGGTTTTTTTCGACCAGCTGCTCCACTACTGCAGGCCCGAGGCCGTCAATATCCATCGCGTCGCGGGAGGCATAATGGATCAGATTGCGCAGCAGCTGTGCAGGGCATTCCGGATTGGTGCAGCGCACTGCCGCTTCGTCCGGCTCGCGCACGGCTTCTCCTCCGCAGGAAGGGCAGACGCGCGGCATCCGGTAGGGCTGCGCCCCCGGAGCATGACGCACGACCGAGGCGACCTCCGGAATGATATCGCCTGCCTTGCGCAGCAGCACCGTGTCGCCGATGCACAGCCCCTTTTCGGCAATATAGTCTTCGTTGTGCAGCGACGCGCGGGAAACCGTCGTTCCCGCCAGCGTGACCGGCGCGAAGATCCCGGTCGGCGTCAGCACCCCGGTGCGGCCGACCTGCACGGAAATATCGGTCAGCACCGTTTCCTTTTCCTCCGGCGGATATTTGAACGCCACCGCCCATTTGGGGAATTTGGCGGTGCTGCCAAGCTGCTCGCGGTGGGCGAACGCATCCACCTTGACCACCGCCCCATCGATGCAGAACGGCAGGCTTTCGCGTTCCTGCCCGATACGGCGGATCTCCTGCACCAGCTCCTCACCGGTGCTGCAGCGGCGGAAAAACGGGATCGTATGCAGACCAAGGGAGCGCATCCACTCGATTGACTGGCCGTGCGCCGTCAGACCGGCTCCTTCCGCCTGCTGCACATTGAATACAAAAATATCCAGCCCGCGGGAAGCTGTAACGCGGGAATCCTTTTGCCGCAAAGAGCCGGCGGCAGCGTTGCGCGGATTTTTGAACGGTTTTTGCCCCTCTTCATCCTGCTGCTGCACCAGCCGCAGAAAGCTTTCGTTCGGCATATATACTTCGCCGCGAACCTCGAGAAACGGCAGCGGCTGCTTCAGGCGGTGCGGAATGGATGCGATCTGCATCAGATTGGCCGTAATATTTTCGCCCACCGTTCCGTCGCCGCGTGTGGAACCGCGCACCAGAACACCGTCGCGGTATTCCAGCGAAACGGAAAGACCGTCGATCTTCGGTTCCACCACATAGCTGACGCCGGGCAGCACCGCCCGGACGCGCCGGTCAAAATCGAGCACTTCTTCTTCGGAAAATACATCCTGCAGGCTGCCCATCTGCACCTCGTGCCGGACAGGTTCAAACAGGGCGGAAACCTCTCCGATGATCTTCTGCGTCGGGGAATCCTGTGTAACAAGCTCCGGAAAGTCCTTTTCGATCCTCTTGAGCTCGTTCATCATGCCGTCGTATTCGTAATCATCAATTTCCGGCGCATCCTGATTGTAGTATTTATCTGCGTGATAGCGAAGCGCTGCCCGCAGTTCCTCCGCACGCTTTTTCGCTTCTTCCTTCTGCATGCCGAAAACTCCTTTTCAAATGCTGCTGATTGCAGTAATATTGTAGTTATCAGTATATCAAATTTCCCGACGAAAAAAAAGGCGACAAAGAAAATTTTACGGAACGGCTGTCTCTCCGGCGGAAGAGCCTTCCGCCGTTCTGCTCCAGTACAGATCCGGTACTTTACCGACGATGATCGTTTCCGCAACCGGAAACGTGGTTTCCACGGTATTTTTGGCGCTGCAGCCGGGAATGACGGCATAAACCTCGGTCGTGACCGCCAGCGAAAGCGTATGGCGGGACTGGTTGATCCCGGCAGAGTCAAAGCTGCTGACCAGATCACAGAATGCATTGGACACAACGGTAAACCGCAGAGGCACGTTCGGCCCAAGCCCACGGAGCAGGCTGCCGCCGAGCAGCGTACCGAGCGGAACGGCAACCGAACAGTCTCCCAGCTCGTTGAGCGCCTGCTGGATGCTCAGATTCAGTTCCGTTTTCAGCCGGTTCACAGACGCCGTATCCACATCCACAGACCGGATCGTTCCGTCGTCCGCGCGTTCAACAGTGAGATAATCTCCCGGCAGCGGGTTTTCGTTCAGCACCTTCTGCACAGCGAAGTTGACGGTCTGCACCGAAACCTGCCCCGCCTGCTGCGCAACGGCCGACTGCAGCATCGGCCGGAGCTGCACATTGAGAAAAATCAGTACTCCTGCCGTCAGAACAGCCGCCGCCAGGATCCTGACGGCGCAGCCGCGCTGCCCCGCTCTTCTGCGCAAAGGGCGCGCTCTGCGGCGGATACGGGCGCTCCGTCTGTAATAACTGCTGCGGGGAACCGGCCATCTTGGCCGCATCGCTGTCACCTCTTTTCATCGGCCCCGCCCTCTTCTCCGGAAAAGAGAGCGCAAAACCTTCTGATGCAATATATCCGAAACGGGCATAACAGGTGACAAACAAACAGAAAATCCTGCAAAATCTGTTTTCCGCGTCATCTTCTGCAAAGATTTTCGTTCGCCGCCCGGGGGATTCAAACCACATTTTTGATATTTTTGAAGCTCAAATTGCACAATCCTGCAAATTTCTAAAAAAAACAGAGGATTTTGCTTGATTTTTGCAGCCTGACGGCATAATATGAATAAAGGTTCGCTCGAATCAATGCGGCACGGCAGCAGAAACAAACGCTGCTCCGCCGGAACAAAGGATGACGCACCATGAACAACCAGTTGCTTTCCAATATTGAAAAAAGCAGCGCCGGCTTTTCCAAAGGTCAGCGCCTGATCGCGCAGTATATTGAGCGCCATTATGACAAGGCGGCATTTATGACCGCCTCCCGCCTCGGCGCGACGGTCGGCGTCAGCGAATCCACCGTTGTGCGCTTTGCAACGGAGATCGGTTATGAGGGCTATCCCGCTCTGCAGAAGGCGATGCAGGAGATGATCCGCAGCAAACTGACCTCGCTGCAGCGGATCGAAGTAACGAACGAGCGCATCGGCCGTTCCGATTTGCTGGACGCGGTGCTGAACGCCGATATGGACACGATCCGAAATACGCTGGACGAGGTTTCCCGCGAGGAATTCCGCGCGGCTGTGGAAACGATCGTTTCCGCGCGGCGGATCTACATCGTTGCCGCGCGCAGCGCAGCGCCGGTCGCTTCTTTTCTGGCATACTATTTCAATATGATCTTTGAAAACGTGATCGCCGTCAACGCCGCAAGCGAGAGCGCATTTTTTGAAAAAATGTTCCGCATCGACGAAAAGGACGCGGTGATCGGTTTCAGCTTTCCGCGCTATTCCAGCAGCGTTGCAAAGGCGCTGCGGTTTGCCAGCGATAAGGGCGCTGCGGTGATTTCGGTTACAGACAGTCCTGCTTCTCCGCTGGCTGTTTACGCAAAACATCTTCTGCTGGCGCGCAGTGATATGGTCTCCATTGTGGACTCTCTGGTCGCGCCGCTGAGCTTAGTCAATGCGCTGATCGTTGCGGTCGCATCCCGCAAGAAAGAGGATGTTTCGGAGGCGTTCTGCCAGCTGGAACACGTTTGGGACGAATACGACGTTTATGAAAAGGTGGAGGATCGGGCCAAGAGCTGACGCTCAGACTCCGGTCGCTCCGAAAGGGATTCGGAAGCTGTATGAAAACAAACAAAATCTGCGTGATCGGCGCGGGCGCTGCCGGGATGATGGCGGCCATCCGTGCGGCGGAATGCGGCGCCGAACCGGTGATCCTGGAGCGCAACGAACGCCCGGGACGCAAGCTGCTGATCACAGGGAAAGGCCGCTGCAATCTTACAAACAACTGCAGCGTACCGGAGCTGGTGGCTTCGGTTCCGGTCAACGGTCGGTTTCTTTACGGCGCATTTTCGCGCTTTTGCGCACAGGATATGATGGATTTTCTGGAAAACGCGGGACTGCCCCTGAAAACCGAGCGGGGAAACCGCGTATTTCCCTGTTCTGACCGGGCGATGGACGTTGTGGACACGCTGGACAGGCTTTGCCGCGAACTGGGCTGCCGTCGGCTGCAGGAGCGTGCGCAGCATCTGCTGACTGCCGGCGGTACCGTCCGCGGTGTGCAGACGGAATCCGGCCGGGAGCTGACGTTTGAACGCGTTATTCTTTGCACCGGCGGGCTTTCCTACCCCACGACCGGTTCTACGGGAGACGGGTTTCGGATGGCAGCCGAAGCCGGTCACACGGTGACCCCGCCGCAGCCCTCTCTTGTTCCGTTCGAGGCGGAAGAGGATTGGTGCCGCGACCTGATGGGGCTTTCCCTGCGCAATGTCGGGCTGAAGATCGTTGACCGGCAGACCGGGCGAGCTTTGTATGAGGATTTCGGCGAAATGCTGTTTACGCATTTTGGGATATCAGGACCGATGGTGCTCAGCGCCAGCTCCCACATCCGGCGGATGGAACCGGGACGGTATTCGGCGCAGATCGATCTGAAGCCGGCGCTTTCCGAAGAGCAGCTGGACGCACGGCTGCTGCGGGAATTCGGCGGCGCGGCCAACCGAGAGCTGCACAACGTGCTGCCCGCCCTGCTGCCGCACAAAATGGTTCCGGTATTTCTGCGCATCAGCGGAATACCGCCCGAAACAAAAATCAACCAGATCACCCGGGAAATTCGCCGACGCATCATCTCGCTGCTGAAATGCTTTCCCGTTTCGCTGAAGCGGTTCCGCCCGGTGGAAGAAGCGATCATCACTTCCGGCGGCGTCTGTGTGAAGGAAATCGACCCGAAAACCATGGAATCGCGCCTGATCAAAGGACTTTATTTTGCCGGAGAGATCATTGATGCCGACGCATACACCGGCGGCTTCAATCTGCAGATTGCCTGGTCGACCGGACGGCTTGCCGGAGAAAGCGCCGCAGCCGATTGCTGAAAGGAGAATTACTATGATCGCTATTGCCATTGACGGCCCCGCAGGCGCGGGAAAAAGCAGCGTTGCGCGGGGAATCGCGCGGGAGCTTGGCTTTATTTATGTTGATACCGGCGCATTGTACCGCACCATCGGGCTTTATGCGCGCCGCAGATCCGTCGACCTGGAGGATGACGGGGCGGTTGCCGGGATGCTGGAAGAAATCACTGTTGAGCTGAAATTCATCGACGGAGAACAGCGTGTCTTCCTGAACGGCGAAGATGTTTCCCCGCTGATCCGCACGGCAGATATTTCTATGATGGCGTCCCGCGTTTCCGCCCTGCCGCCGGTGCGCGCGTTTCTGCTGGAGCTGCAGCGCGATCTGGCCCGCAAAAACAATGTGATCATGGACGGGCGCGATATCGGAACCGTTGTGCTGCCCGGAGCGCAGATCAAGCTTTTTCTGACTGCAAGCCCCGAATGCCGTGCGCAGCGCCGCTGCAGGGAGTTGGCGGAAAAAGGAGAACCGGCAGATTTGCAGCAGGTACTTGCCGAGATCCGACAAAGGGATTATAATGATTCCCATCGGGCGATCGCACCGCTGAAGCCTGCACAGGACGCGCAGGTGGTCGACAACAGCGACCTGACGCTGCAGGAGACCATTGATACCATGACCCGCCTGATCCGCACGCGGCTTACTGCGCTGCAGATGAATCCAACCGAAAGGTGCTGACTTGCTTTGACCTGGCTTTACCGATTTGGACTGGCTGTCGTTCCCGGCCTGTTCAAGCTCCTGTATCCGTACAAAATTCTGCATCGCTCTCCCCTGCCGGAAGGCTCCCGCGCGATTATCTGTTCCAACCATATCTCCATGATCGACCCGATCCTGCTGGCCTTTACGCAGAAACGGCAGATCTACTACATGGCCAAGGCGGAGCTGTTTCACAACAGGCTGCTTTCATGGCTCATCCGTTCACTGGGAGCTTTTCCGGTCAACCGCGGCAAGGGCGACAGCGCCGCCGTCAACACGGCCGTCGAGCTTCTGAACGAGGATAAGCTTCTGGGGATTTTTATTGAAGGCACACGTTCCCGGGACGGAAATCTGCTGAAGCCGAAGCCCGGCACCGTAATGTTTGCCGCACAGACGGGAGCGCCGATCATTCCCGTTGCGATTGCGGCAAAGGGCGGAAAAATGCGGCTGTTTCACAAGGTTGTCATCAGCTGCGGCGAGCCGATCCCCCCCGAAGAGCTGAATATCCGGGAAGGCACCGGTCTGGAATACCGCAACGCCAGCCGCTATGTGATGAGCCGGATCAGCGAACTGCGTGAGGAAGCGATCGCGGCGCTGAATCAGAAAAAGAAAAAATAAAGGAAGGTTCTTTCTTTGGAAATTACACTGGCAAAATCAGCCGGTTTCTGCTTTGGTGTACGCCGGGCCGTGGAAACGGTGGAACGGCTGCTGCGCGAAGGCAGAACCGTGTGTACGCTCGGCCCGATCATTCATAATCCCCAGTTGGTTGCCGAACTGGAGCAGAGGGGCGTCCGTGCCGTCAACGCGCCGGCGGACGTTCCGGCCGGTGCAACGCTGGTACTCCGCTCCCACGGGATTCCTGCCGGAACGATGCAGGAGATCCGGGAGCGCGGCATCCTGTTCGAGGACGCGACCTGCCCCTTTGTGGCAAAGATTCATCGGATCGTTCAGCAGGCCTCCGCAGAAGGAAAATGGATCCTGATTGCCGGAGACAGGAAACATCCGGAAGTGATTGGAATCCAGAGCCATTGCCCGGACTGTAGCTCCGTTTTCGGAGAAAGCTGCGAGCTGGACGATTTGCTTAAAACACTTCAAAAAAACGGAATAACTTCTGTTTGTGTTGTCGCTCAAACGACATTCCGAATGGAAGAATGGAAAAATTGTTTGAAAAAAATCAAAATGGTCTATACAAATGCCGCGGTTTTTGATACAATATGTAATGCGACTGCGGAGCGTCAGTCTGAAGCGGCACAGCTTGCCGCTGCATCTGATGCGATGATCGTCATCGGCGGAAGGCAGAGTTCCAATACCGCCAAGCTGTTTGAGATCTGCCGGGCGGAATGCCCCTCTTACCTGGTGGAAACAGCGGCTGAGCTGCCGCTGGACAAGCTGAGATCCGCCGGGCGAATTGGCGTAACTGCGGGTGCTTCTACACCCGTTGGTATAATAAAGGAGGTACTTCAAACCATGACCGAAATTCTGAACAACGAGCAGCTCAATTCCACGGAGGCCGAAAGCAACACTTCGGCAGAGGGTAACTTCGCAGAAATGCTGGAGGAGTCCTTAAAGACTTTAAATACAGACGAAAAGGTGCACGGTGTTGTCGTCGGAATTGCTCCGAATGAGATTTATGTCGACGTCGGAAGAAAGCAAGCCGGTTTTGTTCCGCTTTCCGAGCTGACCAACGATCCTTCCGCACGGACGGAAGACCTGGTCAAAGTCGGCGATGAAATGGATCTGCTGATTATGCGCACCAACGATCAGGAAGGCACCATTATGCTTTCCAAGCGCCGTCTGGATGCCCAGAAGGGCTGGGAGCAGATCTCTGCCGCAGCAGAAGATCAGTCTGTTCTGACCGGTGTTGTGACCGAAGTGATCAAGGGCGGCGTGATCGTTCTCTGCAACGGCGTCCGCGTGTTTGTTCCGGCTTCTCAGGCGACCGCTTCCCGCGGCGAACCGCTGGAAGGTCTGCTGAAGCAGGAGGTTCAGTTCCGCATTCTTGAAGTCAACCGCGGCCGCAGACGCGCCGTCGGTTCGATCCGCTCCGTGCTGGCCGACAAGAAAAAGGAACTGGAAGAAAAGTTCTGGGAGACCGCTGAAGAAGGCAAGGTCTACACCGGCGTTGTCAAATCCCTGACCGCTTACGGCGCGTTTGTCGATATCGGCGGCGTGGACGGCATGATCCATATTTCCGAGCTTTCCTGGACCCGCATCAAGAATCCGTCCGAGGTTCTTGCGGTCGGCCAGACGGTTGAGGTCTATATTCTGAAGCTCGACAGAGAAAAGAAGAAGATCTCCCTTGGTTACAAGAAAGCCGAAGACAATCCGTGGACCATTCTGGAAGAAAAATATCCGGTTGGTACCGTCTGCGACGTAACGGTTGTCGGCATGACCGACTTTGGTGCATTTGCCCGCGTGATCCCGGGAATCGACGGTCTGATCCATATTTCTCAGATCTCCAATGAGCGCATCAATAAGCCGCAGGATGTTCTGACGGTCGGCCAGACGGTCACCGTTAAGATCACTGCGATCGACTTTGAGAAGAAGCGCGTCAGCCTTTCCATGAAGGAAGCCGCTGCTCCGGAAGCTGCCGGCGAAGAAGCTGCCGAATAATTTCATCTCAAAAATTGGTGGGCGAATCTCCGAAAAGGAGTTTCGCCCACTTTCTTTTCCCGCGAAAAAACGCGTACCGTTCCGGAATGAACGGCACGCGTTTTTTATTTCAGAAAGTTCTGCTTATTCCGATTCTGAGGATTGGGAAGAGATCTCCTGCGCTACGATCAGGTCGACCGTTGTGCCGTATTCATAAGAAATACCGGCCTTCAGGGAAGGATCTGTCGTGCGCAGAACGGTTCCGCTGGCTTCTTCACTCGGTTCTTCCGTCACGATACCGATCTGGAAACCGGCAGCCAGCAACGCAGATTTTGCTTCATCCAACGGGATTCCTTCCACATCGGGCAGAACCCGCATCATTGTGCCCTTGCTGACGACAACGGTGATCACCGTACCGGGCTGCGCATAGCCTTCCACCGACTGTGACATGATCAGCCCTTCCTTGACGGTATCACTGAAATCACGGTTGGTCAGCAGAACCTTGAAATCGGTATTGCTCTGCGCCGCACTCAGCGTCTGTCCGACAAGGTTAGGCACAGCGATAAAGCCTTCCGGAACAGAGGAAGTGTCTTCAGAGGCCGTTCCGGATTCCCCCGCTTCGGAGGATGCTGCCTCTTCACTGGACGTCAGCCATTCACTGCTGACGGAATCGGACGATGTTTCGCCGAAATTGAAGAGATCATCCCCATAACGGTTTTTCAGGTACAGCCATCCGCACAGGCAGAAGATCGTCAGCGCACAGCAGAAAGAAATGGCTCCGAGCAGAAAATGCGGCAGCTGCTTTCTTTCTTTCTTCTTTTTCCCCGGCTGCTTTTCGGACGACGCAGACGGTTTTGCGATGGATTCCGGCTCGACCGTTTCGCTCATCACTTCGCCGCCTACCAGCTGGTGGTAAAGCTCTTCAAACGTCTGGATCCGCTTTTCCGGCATCACCTGCAGCCCGCCCGCCAGCGCGGAAACAACAAACGGCGGGATCTGCTGCAGCGTGCTGTTCGCAATCAGCAATCTGCTGTCATACTTACGGCGGGTCGCTTCCTGCGGCAAATGCATGGTCAGCGCATAAAACAGGCAGGCGCACAGCCCGTAAATATCGGTATATTCCGCCAGAGATTCATTGGAGGAATACTGCTCCAGGGCAGCGCAGCCTGCAAAAAGCTCGGGCGAAAAATCCTGTTCCTCGCGACGGATATCTTCCAGACAAAATCCTCCGAGCTTCATTCTGCCGTCGGAAAAAATCAGCAAATTTTCCGGCGCGATGCCGTAATGGCCCAGGCCGACGGCATGCAGCCCTTTCAGCGACGAGATCAGCGGCAGAAAAAGCGCTTTTGCCAGATTCCATGACATCGGTGCGCCTTTTTTCTCGATATACTCTTTCAGGGTTCCGCCGGTACACCATTCGTAAACCGCATATGCCGTTCCGTTCTCCGTAAAAATATCGAACACAGGCAGAACCGCCGGATAATCACGGCAATGCGCGACCTTTCGCGTATAGGAAAGAAAGCTTTCACGCGCATACTGAAAGGTCTCTTCTCCCCCCGCCATAACGGAAACCGTTACGCCGTCGTTTTCCCGGAAGGCGATCGTCTGCGGGAAAAATTCTCTCAGCAGAATTTTGGAGCCTTCTGTCTGGTCATAAGCAAGATAAGAGACGCCTTCCCCGTTAAAGCTTTGCACCTTACCGACAAGATAACGGCGCTGCAGCACCGTTCCAAAGTTCAGATACGGCGCCCGACTGCGGTTTTCATCGGAAAATCCGCAGCGCGGGCAGACAGCGCCTGGCTGCTTTTCTTCCATACAGCAAATGCATCTTTCTTTGCGTTCGTCCATGAGAAATCCTCCTTGCGGTCACTGGGCGACCTCATTTTCGGGTTTGAAATTCTTTTGCGGCTTTGACAAAACCACTGAACAGCGGATGCGGGCGGTTGGGACGGGATTTGAATTCCGGGTGGAACTGCACCGCTACAAACCACGGATGCTGCGGCAGCTCCAGCATTTCCACGATCCTTTCGTCCGGGGACAGACCGACAAAATTCAGACCGGCTTCCTCCAGGCGGCTGCGGTAATCGTTGTTGACCTCATAACGGTGGCGATGCCGCTCGTAAATCAGATTCTCGCCATACATCTGCAGGGAACGGGAACCTTCTTTCAGTTTGCAGGGGTATTTTCCGAGGCGCATCGTACCGCCGAGCTGTGTGACTTCTTTTTGCTCCGGCATCAGGTCGATGACGGGATACGGCGTTTCCGGGTCGATCTCGGCGCTGTGTGCTCCGGGCATTCCGGCAGCGTCGCGGGCATATTCCACCAGCGCGATCTGCATTCCGAGGCAGATGCCGAAGAACGGAACGCCGTGTTCACGGGCGTAACGCACGGCTGCGATCATCCCGTCGATGCCGCGCTGGCCAAACCCGCCCGGAAGGATCACCGCGTCCACATCGCCGAGCTGTTCCGCCGCATTGGCGTCAGAAAGCTCCTCGGAATCGACCCACTTGATCCTGACATGAACACGATTGGCAATTCCGCCGTGTGTCAGCGCTTCCACCACGCTGAGGTATGCGTCATGCAGGGCAATGTATTTCCCGACCAGCGCAACCGTGACCGAATCGGTGATCGATTTTGCGGTACTGACCATCATGGACCAGTCGTTGAGGTTTGGCCCGCCGCAGTCGATATTCAGCAGACGGCAGACCGTATCGTCCAGATGCTCCTCGCGCAGCGCGAGCGGAACCTCGTACAGCAGGCCGAGATCCAGATTCTGCACCACGCAGTTTTCTGCCACGTTGCAGAACAGGGCGATCTTTTTTTTCTGATCCGTATCGATCGGCGTTTCACTGCGCAGCACGATAATATCCGGCTGAATACCGATGCTGAGCAGCTCCTTCACGCTGTGCTGCGTCGGTTTTGTTTTGTGTTCGCGGGACGCCGCAAGATACGGCACCAGCGTTACATGCAGAAAAATGCAGTTTGCCCGGCCAACCTCTGCCGAAAACTGACGGATCGCCTCCAGGAACGGCTGGCTTTCAATGTCTCCCACCGTACCGCCGATCTCCACGATCGCCACATCGACATTTTCCTTGCCTGCGCTGATGCGGCTTTTGATCTCATTCGTAATGTGCGGGATCACCTGCACCGTACCGCCGCCAAAATCGCCCTGCCGCTCGCGCGTGATCACGTTCCAGTAAACGCGCCCGGAGGTCACATTGCTGTTCTGCGTCAGGCTTTCGTCAATGAACCGCTCGTAGTGGCCAAGATCAAGATCTGTCTCTGCACCGTCGTCTGTTACAAAGACTTCGCCGTGCTGGATCGGATTCATGGTTCCCGGATCGATGTTCAGATACGGGTCAAACTTCTGCATGGTCACACGAAGCCCGCGCGCTTTGAGCAGGCGGCCCAACGAAGCAGCCGTGATCCCCTTTCCCAAGCCAGAAACAACTCCACCGGTTACGAAAATATACTTTGTCGGCATCTGTTTCACACATCCTTTAAAAAAATCGCCGCGCAGAAACCGGAAGACCGCACCGCACTGCGCCGCTGCAGCAGGTATCCGCTGCAGCGCAGGTCTCCCCCTCCTCAGCCTCGGCCAAAAGACAATAGAAAAAGGGCCTCCGGAAAAGCAGGAGTGCCCTTGTTATATTATATTCCGGTCAGGCACGGTTGTCAATGAAAAACTGCTGTTTTCTCATGAATTCTCAAGTATTTACAGTTTTTTCATGTTCCGCTTTTCTTTCTGAAAAACTTACCGGTTTTGAAGCAAAGGATCACAAGCTGAAAACGGGCCGATTCATCAGCCGTAGACCGCAATTTCCACTTTCTCGATCACGATGTCGGAAACAGGCCGGTCGTTGGTATCTGCCCGGCTGCGGGCGATCAGATCCACAACATCCATTCCGTCGATCACCTGACCGAATACCGTATGCTTCCGGTCGAGCCATGAACATCCGCCGTCGCTCTGATAAGCATCAATGACCTTTTGCGTATAACCGTATTCCGGCGTGCTTTTCTGCGTTTCAGTCATTGCATCCACATAGTTGCTGCCGAGTTTTTTGCTCTGCACAATGAAAAACTGACTGCCGTTCGTATTTGCGCCTGAATTGGCCATGCAGAGCGCGCCGCGCAGGTTATGGAGCCTGGGAGAAAATTCGTCTTCAAAATATCCTCCCCAGATGCTTTCCCCGCCGGCTGTCGTATTGTCCGGGCTGCCGGCCTGGATCATAAAATTATTGATGGTTCGGAAAAAGAGCTTTCCGTCATAAAATCCCTGTTCGGCAAGGGTAATGAAGTTTTCCACTGCCTTTGGCGCTTCTTCCGGGAAAAAGCGGACGGTGATATCGCCCTTCGAGGTGTGGAAAATTGCGATTGTATCGCCGCTCTGCGGTAATTCATACTGATACAGCGTTCCTTCCCCGTCATCCAGCTCGATCGGAACGGAAGCGCTGCAGGCACAAAGCAGCACCGGAACCAGAAACAGCACCGCAAACCGGCGCAGCGTTTTTTTCATTCGAATTTGACTTCCTTTCGCGTTTTTGGGGATGGCTTTCTGATCCTGCGAAGCACAAAAACCACAGCATAAACTGCGCCGATCAGACAAATTCCGCCGCAGATCTTCCACTCCTTGAGCAGCATGTTATAAAGCATTTCAATCACCGGCAGCAGAAATTCCGCTTTTGAACTGCCGGAAGCCGCAAACGCAAACTGAACGCCAAAAAGGACAGCGGAACAGGAGCACAGCAGGCAAAGCGGAAAACGGATTCGTTTCATGCGGACATCCTTCCTCGTTCTCGTTCTTTTCTCTCATTATACATGAATTCCGAAAAAAATCAACGCGCATTTTCCCGGATGCATGGCCGCTGGCTGAAATTTGCTGTTTTTCTGCTCGGGGACTGGAAAAAAGAGAAAAAATTTAATATAATAAAAATATATTTCCGGCATCTGCAAACCGTGCCGGAGCAAAGGTCACATTCGTGTTTTTATGATGAGAGGATGATCGCCCGATGGCAAACCAGAGTTCGCTTCCGCGCACCACGCTCGGCCAGGCCGGCATTCCCGCGCGGATTGTTCAGAATTTGCTGGATCGGTTTGAGCACGACAGGCTTACCATCCACAGTATGATGATCGTACGCCGCGGAAAGGTTGCGGCAGAATGCTGGTGGAAGCCGTATTCTCCGGAACTGCCGCACCACATTTACTCGTTCAGCAAGAGCTTTACCGCCACCGCAGTCGGCTTTGCCATTGCGGAAGGTTACTTTTCGCTTGATGACCTCGCAGCCGATTTTTTCGGCGATAAAATCAAACCGATCGCCGATTCCCGCATCCGTCTGCTGACGGTACGCCATCTGCTTACGATGAGCTCCGGCATTGCGGTGAACGAAGTGATCGCTGCTTCTGACGGGGACTGGGCTGAGATTCTTTTAAATTCTCCAATGGCATTTGATCCCGGCAGCGCTTTCCATTACAACAGCATGAACAGCTATCTGCTGGCGTGCATCGTCAAACGCACGACCGGTCTGGGGCTTTGCGATTATCTGAAGCCGCGTCTGTTCGATCCGCTCGGCATTTCAGATTTTCGCTGGGAAACCAGCCCGGACGGTGTGGAAGCCGGCGGCTGGGGACTGTATCTCCGCACCGAAGATCTGGCGAAATTCGGTCTGCTTTACACACGGCGCGGCGTCTGGAACGGAAAACAGCTTCTGCCGGAAGGCTGGGCGGAAGAGGCCACAAAGGCCCAGATCAGCAATTCCGTCACCTCCAAGGGGGAAGTGGATATTATCGACAATAAAGCCGGATACGGCTTTCAGTTCTGGTGCTGCCGGACCCCCGGAATTTTTCGGGCCGACGGTGCTTTTGCGCAGTACGCTGTCATGTGGCCCGATAAGGACTTGGTATTTGTGGTCACCAGCGGTCAGGGGCCGCCGACCCGGGTACTGGATGCCGTATGGGACGAATTGATCACCCCGATGCTGGAACAGGACGGCACCGCCGACTGGACGGAACAACCCGGCGCTGCGGACGACCCGGCGCTGCAGAAACGTTTTGCTTCTCTCTCGCTTGTTCCGCCGCCCTCTGCTTCGCCGCGCCGGCCGGAACTGGAAGACCGCATCAACCGCAGAGTCTATCGCTGTCCGCATAATCTGGTCAGCATTCTTCCCTTTGTCATCCGCAGCATAGATCGGACGCTCGTTCGCGGTCTGCGGCAGTTTGATCTGAACTTTGACAGGGAACGGTGCCTGTTTACCTGGAAGGAAAACAAAGACCTGAATTCGATCGTCATCCCGATGGACGGCAGCTTCGCCTATTCCTCGCTGCTGCTTTCCGAAAAGCGGTACGATGTGGCATCCTGCGGCCGCTGGAAGGATGAGAATACCTTTGAAATTGAAATTTATTTCATCCATACGCCGCACAAACGCATTCTGAACATTCAGTTTCCGCTCGGTGCAGACAGCGCTGTCGTGACAAACGACGAGCTGCCTACGCTGCGGGATTCCCTCGGCTTCGCCTTCGATATGAAAATGGCCTCTGCACCGGAAAAGCTGGAAAATCAGGCTCTTCGTTTCTGCGAAAAGATCCAGCTCCCCGTGATCGCGATCCCCCGTCTGCTGGCATCCGAATCCTGAGCGGTGATCCGTTCCCGATCATAAAAATTCCCCGCAGGCATCCGTTCCGTATAATGGGACAAAATGCTTTGCGGGGTTTCTGTTTTATTTTGCAGTCTTTTTGACGGCATCCCAGTAAGCTTTGGCCGCCTGCTCATTTTTATTATCCGAATATTCGTAATAGACGGCGTCCTTCAGAGAATCGGGCAAATACTGCTGATCGACCCAGTGATGCGGAAAATCGTGCGCATACTGATAAAACTGGCCGGGATTCCGGTTATCGGCTCCGTCAAAATGTTTGTTCTGCAGCCGGCGCGGAATCGGCCCGCTCTTTCCGCTGCGGAGGTCGGCCAGGGCGCGGTCGATGCCAAGATAAGCCGAGTTTGATTTCGGCGACGTTGCGACCAGCACCACCGCATCGGCCAACGGGATCCGGGCTTCCGGCATGCCGACCTGCAGCGCAGAATCGACCGCCGCTTTTACGATCGGAATGATCATCGGATACGCGAGACCGACGTCTTCACAGGCGCAGACGAGCAACCGGCGGCAGGCCGACGGCAGATCCCCTGCTTCCAGCAGACGGGCCAGGTAATGCAGCGCGGCGTTCGGATCGGAACCGCGCATGGATTTCTGAAAGGCCGAAAGGATATCGTAGTGCGCATCGTCGCCCTTGTCGTACTTCATGGATGCCTTCTGCGAAAGAGCTTCTACGGCAGCCAGAGTGACCAGACGGCTTCCGTCCCGCTCAAGCTGCGCCGAAAGAACGCTGAGCTCCACCGCATTGACCGCCTTGCGCACATCGCCGCCGCAGGAACAGGCGATCCGCCCTTCCACGCCCTCCTCCAGCAGGATCTGCGTATCACTCCCGCTGCGCAGAACTTCAAAAGCCCGGTGTACCGCCCGCTCGATCTCCTGCGGAGGAACCTCTTTGAATTCAAACACAGTTGAACGGCTCAGAATCGCATTATAAACATAAAAATACGGATTTTCCGTTGTCGAGGCGATCAGGGTGATCCTCCCGTTTTCAATATGCTCCAGCAGCGTTTGCTGCTGTTTCTTTGAAAAATACTGGATCTCATCCAGATAAAGCAGGACGCCGTTCTGTGCACCGAGCGATTCGGATTCGGCAGCAATACTTTTAATATCGGCCGTGGATGCCGTTGTTGCGTTCAGACGAAACAAACGGCGGTTGGTCGCGCCTGCAATGATGCCGGCAAGCGTCGTTTTGCCCACGCCGGAGGGGCCGTAAAAAATCAGATTCGGGATCTGCCCGGACTCGACGATCCTTCGCAGCGGCTTTCCGGGGCCGATCAGATGGCTCTGCCCCACCATATCGTCCAGCGTCTGCGGACGGATCCTGTCAGCGAGAGGTGCTGCCACCGCGTTTTCCTCCTTTCAGATAAAAAGCCGCCGGTCACTGAGGAACGGCGGCTGCCTGAAAAATCAACCGGAATTATTCGTAGAGCGGATACTTTTCGCAAAGCTCGCAGACACCGGCGCGGATCTCATCGGCCTTGCCGGCAAAATCGGTGATCGCATCGGAAATAAATCCGGCGATCTTGTCCATATCGTCTTCCTTCAGGCCGCGGGTGGTGACCGCCGGGGTACCGATACGGACACCGCTGGTGATAAACGGGCTGCGCGGCTCGTTCGGGATCGTATTTTTATTGACGGTGATGTAAACTTCGTCCAGATTCTTTTCCAGATCCTTACCGGTGATCTCAAGATCGCGCAGATCAACGAGCATCAAATGGTTGTCGGTTCCTCCGGAGACCAGCTTGACGCCGCGCTTTGTCAGCCCATTGGCCAGCGCCGCCGCGTTGGCAACGATCTGGCGGCCATAGGCCTTGAATTCCGGCTGAAGGGCTTCCTTCAGGCAAACGGCTTTGCCGGCGATGACGTGCATCAGCGGGCCGCCCTGCGTTCCGGGGAAAATTGCCTTGTCGATCTGCTTTGCATACTGCTCCTTGCAGAGGATCATGCCGCCGCGCGGTCCGCGCAGCGTCTTGTGGGTCGTGGTGGTAACGATATCGCAGTACGGCACCGGATTGGGATGGACGCCTGCCGCGACCAGCCCGGCGATATGCGCCATATCGACCATCAGGTATGCACCGCAGGCATCGGCGATCTCACGCAGACGTTTGAAATCGATGACGCGGGGATATGCGCTGGCACCGGCAACGATCAGTTTCGGCTTGGCCTGCAGTGCCTGATCCATCAGCGTATCATAGTTGATCACATGCGTCTGAGGATCTACGCCGTATGAAACAAAATTAAAATATTTTCCGGAAATATTGACCGGAGAACCGTGCGTCAGATGGCCGCCTTCGGAAAGGTTCATTCCCATGACGGTGTCTCCCGGGTTCAGGAGCGAAAAATAAACGGCGGTGTTTGCCTGCGCGCCGGAATGCGGCTGCACGTTTGCGTGCTCGGCACCGAACAGCTGACAGGCACGCTGGCGGGCCAGCTCCTCAATCACATCGACCTCCTGGCAGCCGCCGTAATAGCGCTTGCCCGGATAGCCTTCGGCGTATTTATTGGTCAGAATGCTGCCCATTGCCGCCATAACCGCCGGAGAAACAATATTTTCGGATGCGATCAGTTCCAGATTCCTGCGCTGGCGGGCCAGCTCTTTCTGCATGGCTTCGCCTACTTCGGGATCAAAACTTTTCACAAGTCCGATCGTGTCCATCATATTCTCGTACATTTCGATCTTCCTTTCCTAACTTGTGACCATGCCGTTTGCCTGATCCGCCCCCGAAACACGACGGCAACAAAATCCCGATCACTCTGCACAGTCAGCTGATATGCGAATATTATACAACTTCCGGACCTGCTTGACAAGGGTTTACTGCATACGAAAAACAAGGAAGAAATCTTTTCTTTTCTGACGGTTTGGTCATTCGTCCGCCGTGGGCGGAATGATCCCCAGCCGAGGTTCCGCCGAACGGCCGGATCGTTTAAAATAACAGGATTGTCACCGGAAAGTCATCGCCGCGTCACCGCGCCATGGTATGATAATGCCATCCCCGAACACAGGAAGGAGCTTTTCACGTTGGCAAGAAAATATGCAGGAATTTCGGTGCGGATCTGCGCAGCGCTGATGCTGACGCTTGCCGCTGTTCTGTGCGGACGCGGGCTTTGGGAAAAGTGGTACTCTCCCCTGCAGGAAAAGAAGACTGAGGAATTTGTTTTCAGCGACACGGTTCTGGTAAACGCAGAGCACCCCATCCCCATGGATTATGTTCCTCAGCTGGTACCGGCAGATCATATTTTTCTCTGCCCGGCAGCCGCTGCATCCTGGGATCGCCTTGTAACCGCTGCACAGAAACAGGGATATAGCATTACGGCTGTGCTCGGCTACTGCAGCCCGGAAGAATCCGCACAGACGGATGCGGAAAATTCCTCCGGCCTGCGGCAAAGTTGCAGAGCGCCCGCACGGCAGAATGAACACAACCTTGGGCTTGCCGTGGATATCCGCGCATCGGACGACGGCCTGGAGTGGCTGCGGAACCATATGTCCCGGTACGGTTTCATCCTGCGGTACCCCAAAAACAAGGAATCGGTCACCGGAACGGCGGAACAGCCCCTGCACCTGCGCTATGTCGGTACTCAGGCCGCCAAAATCATGAGCAAAAAGAAAATCACTCTGGAGGAATATCAGGCGGTGCGGCAATAACAGTTGCAAAACCATTGTGCAGCCATTACAATAAAAACAGCAAGAGAAGGAGGCTTCCGAATGAAGATTCTGCAGGTGGAGCATCTGACAAAAACATACGGAAGCGGCGAAACGGCAGTCCATGCGCTGCGCGATGTTTCCTTCGCCGTGGAAAAAGGAGAGTTTACCGCGATCATCGGCCCTTCCGGCTCCGGAAAATCCACCCTGCTTCATATCCTCGGCGGCGTGGACGTTCCGACCGGCGGCCGCGTGCTGGTGGACGGAACGGATCTGAGTACACTGAACGAAACACAGCTGGCGATTTTCCGCAGGCGGCAGATCGGGCTGATCTATCAGTTTTACAATCTGATCCCCGTTCTGAACGTGGAAGAAAACATAAAGCTTCCGGTATTGCTGGACGGGCACGAACCCGATCCGGAACAATTCGGCGAGCTGGTGGAAACGCTTGCGCTGAAGGAACGGCTCAGGCACCTGCCGAACCAGCTTTCCGGGGGACAGCAGCAGCGCGTTTCCATCGGACGCGCGCTGATCAATCACCCCGCCATCGTGCTGGCCGACGAACCGACAGGAAACCTTGACAGCCGCAACAGTGCCGAGATTCTGGAACTGCTGAAGCTTTCGCACACAAAATATCATCAGACGCTGCTGGTGATCACGCATGATGCGCATATCGCCACGCAGGCTGACCGGATCCTTTCCATTGAAGACGGACGCATCGCCGGAGACGACCGGATCCTACACCACAGAGAGGCGGAACAAACATGAACATCATGTCCCGGCTGACGCTGAAATGTCTTTGGAAAAACAAGCGGCGCACCCTGGTAACGGTGATCGGCATTGTAATTTCTGCCGCGATGATCTCCGGCGTTGCAACCTTTGCACAGTCGCTTCTCAGCTGGATGATCCGTATCGAGATCGCCGATTCCGGCAGCTGGCACGTGCGCTATGATCATGTTGCTGCGGACAAACTTCCGCTGTTTGAACAGGACAGCGAAACAAAGATCTGCGCCGTGGAACAGCCGATCGGCTACGCGATGCTGGAAGGCTCTCAGAACCCGGGCAAGCCTTATCTTTTTCTGACCGCACGCTCGGCTGCCGCGTTCGAAAGCCTTCCGCTGACGCTCACGGAAGGACGGCTCCCGCAGAACAGCCATGAAATCGTCGTCTCCCGGCATATAACCGACAACGGGGGCGTTTCCCTCTCCGTCGGCCAGCAGCTGACCCTGAAGCTCGGCAAACGCAGCGCCTCAGACCAACAAAACAGCAGTCTTGGACTGGAACAGTCGGTGCCGTTTGAATCCTGCGGCGCGGAAACACTGACCGAGGAGCGAACGGCAACGTATACGATCGTCGGAATCGCTGCCCGGCCGAATTCGGAGCCGTATACCGCGCCGGGCTATTCCGTCTTTACTCTGCTCGATCAGGAAGAGTTTTCCTCTGCCGGACAGCTGACGCTTTTCGTAACCGTCCGGCACATCAACTTTTCGCTGTATGAGCACGCGGAAACGCTGATCAAAAGCGCCGGGGGAAGTGTTAAAGATATCCGTTATCATTCTTATCTGCTACAATATTACCGGCTGACCCGCTATTCCTCCCTGAACCGGACGCTTGACATGATCGTGCTTTTCATTGTCCTGATCATCATGGTCGGTTCCGTTGCGCTGATCTACAACTCCTTTTCCATCTCACTTTCCGAGCGTTCCCGCTTTTTAGGGATGTTGTCCAGCGTCGGCGCCACACAGCGGCAAAAGCGCAATTCCGTCTTTTTTGAAGGATTGATTCTGGGCGCAGTCAGTATCCCTGTCGGGATCCTCTGCGGGATCGGCGGGATCGGGATCACGCTTGCTCTGATCCGCCCGATACTGATGCAGCTGACCGACGATCCTCTTCCCATTGAACTTTCCGTTTCTCCGTGGTCTATCGGGTTTTCCGTTCTGTTTTCTGCGCTGACCATTCTGATCTCCTCGCTGGTTCCGGCGATCCGCGCCGCCAGAATCGCGCCGATCGATGCGATCCGCCAGACGCGCGAAATACGGCTGACCGGGCGCAATGTACGCACCAGCCCGCTGACCCGCAGGCTGTTTGGCTTGGAAGGAGATCTTGCGCTGAAAAACCTGAAGCGGAACAAGAGCCGTTACCGTTCCACGATCGTTTCGCTTTCCGTCAGTCTTTCGCTTTTTCTGACGATGTCCTTTTTCGGGGAGCAATTCAGCGCGATGAACGATCTGGTGCATGACGAAATTCCATATAACGTAAGCATTACTGTCAGTTCTGCGGAAGATTCTGATTTTGCTCTTCTTCAGAAGGTCGCCGCACTGGAATCCGCCGGATCATCGCAGCTGCTGGATGTGCTTTATGCGCGTCTGCTGATTGCGCCGGATATGCTTTCCCCTGCGCTGCAGGATCAGACGGAGATTTTCAGCGGCTCCTCCGCTTCGGGAGAGCTGCAGGTATATGTTCCGATCATCGCGCTGCAGGACGCGGTATTTGAAGAATATCTGACGGACAACGGCATTGATCCTTCCCTGTTTGACGGGAACACGCTGCAGACCGTACTGATCAACCAAAGCAAGCTGTTCGTCGGGGAGAAATATGTGAACAGCACATTTTTCAACACCGCTCCGATCGGTTCGGCACTTGATTTTCTGGCCGACGACGATTCGCTTCACTCGGTTTCGCTGACTGCACAAGCGGATTCCTTCCCGGACAAGGTCGTTCTGCAGAACGGAACTGCCTGCGTACTGATCACCTCGTACTCGATCCTCCGGGCGCACACGTCCGATCTGGGAGCCTACCGTCAGGCAGAGCTTCGGGCGTTTTCCCCCCGAGATGAGCAGTTTGTCCGGGAAGCGCGTCAGTTTCTGAAAAATATGGATTCCTGGCGCTTCGGCATAGCAAATGACGCGGAAGAACTCCGCGACGAGCGCAGCAGCCGGCTTGTTGTCCGCGTCTTTGTTTACGGATTTATCATCCTGATCACGCTGATCTGCGTCGCCAACGTGTTCAACACGGTTTCCACCGGAATGGCGCTGCGAAAACGGGAATTCGCCATGCTGAGATCGGCCGGTATGACTCCGGACAGCATCAACCGGATGATCTGGTATGAAAGCTTTTTTTACGGCTTCAAGGCGCTGCTGTACGGACTGAGCATCAGCTTTCTGTTGACGCTGACGCTCAGCCGGATGATCCTCTCCTCGTTTGTTTACGCATTTCAGATCCCCTGGAAAGCGCTCGGCACTGCCGTTGTTTCGGTCTTTGTGCTGATCCTGATGATCATGCTCCGGTTCGCCGCCGCAATGAAGCGGGAATCGATTATTGACGCGCTGAAACAGGAAAATCTTTAACGGATCGCTCGTTCCGGCCTGAAAGAAACGGCATCTTCCGGCGGCATAAAAAAGAGACGTTCCTCTGCCGCTATCGGCGGGGGAGCGTCTCTCTTTTGTTGTTTTCGCGGAAAGGACTTTGTTTGTCCGCCGCTATTTTTTCTGTTTGCGCAGGAGCGAACCGGGCACGGCAGGCATCGGGCAGCGCATGGAAAACGCCATGGTCGCATGCGGCACAGCATCGATCGGCTCGCCGTTTTCATTGCGCAGATCTTCTGCCCGCAGCTTCAGCGGTTCCACACCGGGCTGCAGAAGCTCCACTTCATCACCCGCAAAGAAGCGATTGCGCTGAGAAGCCTGCAGAACGCCGCCGGACCAGCCTGTTACTGCCGCAACGACCTCATAGTCCCGCACATAGCCTCCGGAATTCAGGTTCTGCCCCGGTTCGTCGCCGAAGAAGAAACCGGTGCAGTATTCCCGGTGGCTGATCTTGTTGACCTCTTCCAGAACCCACGGTTCCGGTTTGCGGCCGGCCAGAGCCGCATCCAGCGCCTGACGGTAGGCGTTGGTCATCAGCGCAACATAATAGGCCGATTTTGCCCGTCCCTCAATTTTAAAGCTGGTGACGCCGGCATCCAGCAGCTCCGGCAGATGCCCGATCATGCACAGATCGCGGGAATTCAGAATATACGTTCCCCGCTCGTCTTCACCGATCGGAAAATACTGGCCGGGGCGTTTCTCCTCCGTCAGATGATATTTCCAGCGGCACGGCTGGGCACAATCGCCCCGGTTGGAATCGCGTCCGGTAAGATAGCTGGAAAGCAGGCAGCGCCCGGAAAAAGAAACGCACATTGCGCCATGCACAAACGCTTCGATCTCCATATCCGCCGGGATCTTGCTGCGCATGGCTTTCAGTTCCGCCAGAGACAGCTCCCGCGCCGGAACGACACGGCGCGCCCCCAGCTCGTAAAAGAAGGCAGCCGCCTCGGAATTGACAACGCCTGCCTGTGTGGAAACATGGATCTCTGCCTGCGGCAACTCCCGCCGGAGCACACGCAGAACGCCGAGATCGGAAACAAGATAGGCATCCACTCCGGCCTCCGCCGTCTGCCGCAGAAATTCCGGCAGCTGCTGCATATCTCCTTCGTGCGGGACAATATTGCAGGTCACATAGACCCTGACGCCGTGCTCATGAGCAAATCGAACGGACGCCTTCATCTGCTCCGGCGTAAAATTGGAGGGGGCGGTGCGCATCCCGAACGATTTCCCTGCCAGATAGACCGCGTCGGCGCCAAAACGAACCGCGGCCTCCAACCGGGCAGGGTCTCCGGCCGGAGCGAGCAGTTCCGGCCGCCGCACGCCGCTGCAGAAATTCGTCATTGGGCAGCTTCCTCCGAAGAAGCCGCCTGAGAAGACACCGGCTGCACCGCCTTCGCTTTGGCAATATTCTGCTCGTGCTGCGCCAGCGTAGAAGCATAGTACGTTTTGCCGTTCACATCGGCTACAAAATAATAGTATTTGGTCGTTTTGGGATAGAGCACAGCGTTAATGGCGTCCAAGCCCGGATTACAGATCGGCCCGACCGGCAGCCCATCGCAGACATAGGTGTCATAGGTTCCGGCGTATTTGCTGCCAAGCGCCTGCTCGTAATACTTTGTCGGGTCAGACTGCAGCTTGGGATATGTTGCGGAGGCTTTCAGCCGGTTGTGAAAAACGGAGGAGATCAGATACATATCTTCTTTGGTTCCGGCCTCCTTCTGAACCATCGAGGCCAGGATCAGTACCTGATCCATCGTCATTCCCAGATTTTCGGCACGCTCGTACATTTCCGCCGTGATCCGCTGGGTATAGATATTGTTCAGAAAACGTCTCAGCGTTGTTTTTGGATTTTCGTACAGATAAAAGTCATAGGTATCCGGGAAAAGATACCCTTCCAGACGGTAAGCGCGCTGTTCGGCGTTCGGGATCGCCTGCACCAGCTTGTTGCCCGCAGAGATCTCGTATTCGTTGACCGTCGCAATAAAGTCCTCTGCGGAACAGACATTGGCAGCCTCCAGCTTGGCGGCGATCTGCTGCACGGTTTCGCCTTCGGTAAAGGTCAGCGTAACAATATCCGTTCGGTTGGAGGTGTTGTGCAGGGCATTGATCAGCGCTTCATAATCCATATCTGTCTGAATCGTATAGGAACCCGGCACATAGCTGGCTTTGGTCAGCTTTGCATAGATCTGATAAAACCATCTTTGCCTGACGGCGCCTGCCTCTACCAACTGATCGACTACCTCGTCATCCGTGGTTTCCGGCGTGATCTCGATCACAGCCTCTTTTTCGGGGCGGTTGACTCCCAGAAGATCGTACGCACCGGAAATGATGATCTGAGACAGCGCAATGGCGATCAGACCGATGACGGAAAAATAAATGATCCTGTTCAGGCAGCCGTTCTTTTTTTTGCGGCGCAGCTTTTTCTTTTTTTTCGGTCTGGCTGTCTGTTCGCCCGACTGCTGCTCCTTCTGACGGCGGAATTCCTGGCTGCAGCTGTAAAGCTCCTCTGCCGAAGCAGCGGACGGCTCCTGTCCGGCAGCATCCGCAAAAAAGTCAACGTCGTCTTCCGAAGGTTCAAATTCAGAAATATCAACCTTAAAATTCTCGATCTTTTTTTCGCGTTTTGCCTTCAGCTCCGCTTCCAGATCACCCAGACTGCTTTCCGGCTCTTCTCTGCCGGAATAAATGCGGTTTTCATCTTCCGGCTGAATCGGGGTTCTGTTTTCTTCCATAGCAATGACCATTCCTTTCCGCGAGCGAAGACCGCTGCCCGCGTTATCCTCTTTGCGCAGACAGCCCAAACGGCACTGCATACGCAGATTTTTCTGTTATGATCCAGTCCACCGGACGGTCAAAACGCCCGTGCGGCAGAACAGCCAGCAGATTTTCTTCATAGCAGATCCCAACGGTTTTGCCCGGAAAGCCCGCCAGAAAGCGATCGTAGTAGCCTTTTCCGTAGCCGAGCCGGTAACCTGCCTGATCAAAGCTGATTCCGGGCACCACACACAGACTCCGTTTTGTTGCCTGCGCTGCCGGGCAGCGTTCCGGAACCGGTTCCCGAACACCGAAGGAACCGGGTGCAAGGTTTTGCGGCCGCTCGATCAGATAAAACTGCATTTCTCTGGTACCCGGCACACATCTGGGCGCCGCCACGAATTTCCCCTGCGCCCACCCTGCCTGAATGAGATAGGACGTATCAACTTCCAGAGGCGGCTTGGAAACATAAACGAAAAGCGTATCGCAGGATCGGTACTGCGGCAGGGAAAGCAGGCGGGCGGCGATCCTGAGATCCTGCTGCAGCTTTTCCTCCGGCGAAAGGCGCTCCCGGAGCTGCCGATTCTGCGCACGCAGACGCTCCTTCTCTACACGGATATCCTTCAGCATTGCATTCCCGCCCGCAATGCATCTGCCTGCGCTTTCCCGCAAAGTTCCGCGACAATTTCAAGTGCAAACGGAATCGCCGAGCCTGGCCCGTTCGCCGTGATCAGATCTCCGTCGCGGCAGACGGGCGTTCTGACAAATTCAGCGCCCTCAAGTTCATTTTCAAAGCCAGGGAAGCAGGTCGCTTTTTTTCCGCGCAGCAAACCCATATGTCCCAGAACGGAAGGTGCCGCACAAATGGCGCAGATCTTTTTGTTATTCTCCGCACAGAAACGAATCATGGCTCGAACCGTCTGGGAATGCTCCAGATTCAGCGTGCCGGGCATTCCTCCCGGCAGGATCACCATCTCAAGACCGTCGGTTCCGGCTTCTTCCGCTGTAAGATCAGCCGCAATCACCATGCCGTGCGAACCGCGAACCACACGGTCCGGTACTCCGACCGTCATGACCTGCAGGTGCGCGCGCCGCAGAATATCCACGACCGCCACCGCTTCAATTTCTTCAAAACCCGGTGCAAGAAAAACATAAATCATTTTATAATCCTCATTCTTTCTGAATCGGCCAACGCCGTACAAATCCAGCTGCACAAAAAATCGGTTCAGTTCAATTCCAGGCCGAGATACGGGTGCTTTCCCTCCGGCAGCTCTGCCAGTTTTCCGTTCACTTTCAGCATGCCTGAAAAAGAAATTTCACCCCGGCCGGCAAAAAGCGGGCTGTCGACCGGAAGACGGAACAGCATCAGCGGACTGCGGCACGCGCTTTGCAGCTGCCGGGCAAGCCCTGCCAGAACCGGCGGCTGCGCGATCGCCTCGGTCACGACACCGGTCTGCTCCTCCTGCTGAAAAAAAGCATATCCTACATATCCCGGGGCCGCTGCGGAAAATACATTTCCCTGCGAGATCTTCTGATAAGCCACGGCAAAGGAAAAAGCGCTCCGATCCCACAAAAGATTGCCCACGCCGTCACGCAGCACTTCTGTCCGGACGGAGGAAAGCAGCCTGGACGACACCTGCGCCCGCTGTTCCCGGCCGCCGCGCGCCAGCCCGATCAGTTCTTCCCTTGAAACACGCACGGTGCGCGTTTCAAAATACGGCACAAACCCGGAACGTTCGTAATAAGCAAACAGGCTCCGGCCGGAAGGAACGAGCGCCGTATACGGAACGCCGCGGGCTGCGCCGAGATCCTCTGCGGCCTGCAGCAGCTGCGTCATGCAGCCGGTATTCCGGTATTCCGGCAGCGTTGCCGCAGCGTAAATATACTGCACCGGACTGCGTCCGTTTTCCGTTACGATCTGCGCCGGAAGAAGGTGCAGCGCCGAAACGACCGTGTTATCGCGCACCAGAACCAGACACTGCCCGGGGCAGTAGCGGTAACGGAAGAAAAAGCGGATCGTCGATTGAGAATCCGGGAAACTCTTTGTCCACAAAGCGCGAAGATCGCGTTTCATGGCCGGAGTGGAAAGCATGATCATTGCGGCTGCATTCTCCTTTCAGCGGATCACCACCGTACTTTTTTCAAACATTGCCGTCGGGCGGTACGATTCCTTTGCCTTGCGCAGACCCTCCAGCCCCATATCCTCCTCGCGGTTGATCAGCGAATAGCCTTTCAGCCTCCGGGCAGCAAATTCCTGATTGATGGCGGCATATGCCCCTTCGTAGCCGGTGAACGCTTTTTCAAAATGCAGGTCGTACGTCTGCTCGCTGATCGGTTCCCCGGCCGTGAAGGCAATGACTTTGCCTTCCACCCGGAGTAGCCCGCCGGAAAAGCCCAGCGGTTCCCAAGCGGCGAAAGCCCTCCGCATCGCCTTCATTTCGTCCTCAAAATCTGCCGGGTTTTCGTTCGCGCTCCGCCATTGTTCCGCCATTTCGAGACATTCTGCCGCGTTTTCTGCGGTAATATCCTCGTAGGTATATTCAAAAGAGCGGCGGAAACGGGCAACATGATTGCGTTTGCCGTGATACGCCTTTCCCGGAAGATCGATCAGATTCTGCGCCAGATAGAGATAATCCCAGTTTGCGCGGTCCGGCTGAACGGTCAGCCGCCCGGAAAAGTGTTCCTGCAGGATCTGCAGCGCCGGCTGCGGAACTGCAAACAGCGTCAGGGTATCGCCGTGCCCCACCGCGCGTTCCTGTTCCAACAGTTCCTCCAGAACCTCTTTCAGATTCCCTTCTCCCGCCGGAAACAGGTAAAGACCGTTGCTTCTGCCCAGAAAAAATCCGCCGTAATTTGCAATCTGCGCCTCAAATTTTTCCTGCCAGACATAATGCGTTCCGAACGCATATTCGCTGCCCGACCAACCGGAAGCCCGCAGGAGCGGCGTTGCCCATGCTTTGTCTTCCACCGCAGGCGCATGAAATTCGATCAAAACAGATCCCCCTCCAAGATCAGGCGGTGCAGTTCCTGTGCGATGGATTCCACCGGTTTCGGTTCCCCGTTTTCCGCACAGACGACACGGCGCCACCCCCATTCACCGGCCGCAAAGCACGCGGCCTCGCGGCACTGCAGCAAAAAGGCGAAGCTGGCTTCATGGATATCCTTTTTGCTTTCGTCACCGGCATACCGCTGCAGCAGCAGCTTTTGCGAGACCTCGGGCGGCATGTCGAGATAGATTACATGATCCGGCTGAGGCAGGCCGAGCTTTCCGTATTCGTAATCGCTCAGCCATCGAAGAAACGACGACCATTCTTCCTTTGGCAGCTTGACCATCTGATAAATCGCATTTGAAGTAACATACCGGTCTGCCAGAATGACCGTCCCGGCCTCATAATCGCGCTGCCAGAAGCGTTTATAGCTCGCATAGCGGTCTACGGCGTAAAACGACGACGCGGCATACGCGTTCACGCTCTGCGGCTCCGTTCCGAAATCGCCGTTCAGATACATCCTGACCAGAACGGAAGACGGTTCCCGGTAATCCGGAAACGACACACGGCGCACAGACATCCCCTGCCCGCGCAGGAACTGTTCCAGCAGCGCAGTCTGGGTTGCTTTTCCACTGCCGTCCAGCCCTTCTATCACAATCAGTCTGCCTTTCATTCGGCAACCAGACCCTTCTTTACATCTTCTTTCAGCTGTGCATAAAACCGACGCATTTCCGCGGCTTTTCCGCAGCTCATTTTTCCTTCCGGGCACGCCCCGTTCAGACAGCCCGGCCCTGCCTTCTGAAAAAGGTTCGGCGCAACAGCAAGAACCTCGCGCAGCATCTGATTGGCAAGATCGCGGATCTCCCATTGCGCGCGTCCGCAGCAGCGGTGCGCAAAAAAGCTGCGCAGCTCGCGTGCATTCATGGTACAGATCATTTTGGTGGTACAGGCGTTCGGCAGAACAAAACGCGCATCCTCGATCGCCTTCTTTTCGGCAGCACGCTCGTTCACCGTTTCTCCGGCGGCGGCCTGCTGTTCCAGATGATGCGCCTTGAGCAGGGCGGTCAGGCGCTCGTAGTGGGCCTGATCCTCTTCCATGGCAGCGATAAACTCCGCTTTTGCTTCGGGGATCGCTTCGATCTCCGGCGGAACAACGTATTCGAAGCATTTTTCCCTCACATACCGCTGGCTCTGTACGCTGAACGAGGCGATGCGGTGGCGCGTGATCTGCGCCAGAAGCGAGCGGGAAACATTTTCGATCCCGAAGGTGAAGGAGGCGTGTTCTACGGGGCTGTCGTGTCCGAGATCCGACAGCATATCCAGAAAGGACGCCGTTTTTTCCTCGGTCAGCCCATCCATCACCGTTTCTATTTTAGCGGGCGAATAACAAAGTTTCGCCGCTGCCGCTACCGTTTTTTCCGGCTGCGGCGTATACGCAAGCAATGTGACATGAATCATGCTGCAGTCTCCTTTCCCGAATGAAGAATCGTCACCTCATTAATTTATTTATTATACCAAAATGCGCCCGCCGGTTCAAGCTTTTCTGCACAGAAACAGGCAATGTGACAAATTGGTTATTTTCTGCAGAAACGCCTGTCAGGCTTTTTCTCTGCATCGGCTTCGCGAAAAAACGCGGTGGGCCGGGTTCTGCGCTGAAATGATCTATTCTCAGTATGGCCAAAACCGGATGCTTCAATCGGTAAAAAAAACCGGTTTGCAGAAAATCCGCAAACCAGGCTTTTTCGGTTCAGTCTTCGTCGTCCTCATCTTCCGGCATATCCCAGTTATGATAGACTTCCTGAACATCGTCGTTATCTTCAAGCATTTCCAGCAGATGACCCATTTTTTCGATCGATTCCTCATCGGTCAGCGTTACATACGTGCTCGGCTCCTGCACAACATCGGCCGAAACAAAGGAGTATCCCTTTGCGCTCAGATCGTCGCGCACTGCGCCGAGATCGTCCGGCTCGGTGCTGATTTCAAACACATCTTCGTCGGAATTGAAGTCGGAAGCGCCTGCCTCCAGCGCATCCTCCATCAGACGGTCTTCATCGATCCCCTCTTTTTCGATGACGATCAGGCCCTTTTTCTGAAACAGGAACGACACACATCCGTTCATGCCCAGATTGCCGCCGAATTTATCGAAATAATGGCGAAGATCACCCGCTGTACGGTTGCGGTTATCCGTCAGCGTTTCAACGATCACCGCAATGCCGTTGGGGCCGTAGCCTTCATAAGTGATGGATTCGTAGCGGTCTGCATTGCCGTCGCCCGCCGCGCGCTTGATGATGCGCTCAATATTATCGTTCGGCACATTGTTTGCCTTCGCCTTGGCGATGCAGTCCTTCAGCTTGGAGTTTGCGTTGGGATCCGCACTGCCGCCTTCACGAACGGCAACCGCAAGCTCGCGGCCGATTTTCGTGAAGATCTTCGCTTTTTGCGCGTCGGTTTTTTCCTTTTTCCTCTTGATATTGTTCCATTTCGAATGTCCCGACATGGTGATGACCATTCCTTTCGTCTTGGCTGGAGGTCAGTTTCCGCTCCAGAAAATCAATTACAGATTATTTTAACATATAATCCGTTAAGTTGCAACCGGCATTCCGCTGTTTTTACGGTTTTTTGCTTCCTTTGTTGTGTACATAGCGCAGCCGCATGTTTTTCAGCCGCTTCTGCGCATTGCGGCAGCGCCCCGCGGCCCAGTCCAGCGCTTTGGTAAAATAGCCGATCACCGGAACCGCCAGCAGCGCAAACACCAGAAAAACAAGCCATCCGCCCAGAGAAAGCTCCGCCAGCTGCAGCAGATCGCCCAGCAGCGCCACCGAAAACACAAAGACGGTGACCAGACCGCCGTACAGCAGACCGCGGTTCAGTTTGAAGGGACGCGAGACCCGGAACAGCATCAGAAAACCGACAAGAGCCATCAGGTACATACAGATCGTTGAAAGCTCTGCCGCCGGGATGGCAAACGCAAAGGCAAACGCTTCCGCTCCCAAAACGACAAAAACATCTGTCAACCCGGCAGGCACCGCGCGGTAAAGCACGTTGCGCAGAAATTTTCCGCGTACCAGACTGCTGTTCAGCTCCAGCTAAATAAAAAACGACGGGGCGCCGATGGTGATCGCACTGATGAGAGACATCTTCACCGGCTGGATCGGATAACGGAATTCTACAAAAACGGAGAT
>JAQXJH010000022.1 GCA_029008595.1 Bacillota bacterium | reverse complement strand
CACAACAGAATTATTTCAGCAATGTTTTCGGCGCTTTTTAACAATTGAATTGCCAAAGCAATTGCGATACACTTAGCTTATAGAATCCCGGAATATTCTGCAAAAACAACATGTAAGGAGGAATTCTGGTATGGATCAGGTTCGTTTCGGTATCATCGGCCTTGGCAACATGGGTTCTAGCCACGTTGGCTGGATCGCGAGCGGAAAGGTTGCCCGCGCAGAGCTGACCGCAGTCTGCGACATTAAGCCGGACCGTCTGGCGGCTGCGCAGAAGGTCTGCCCTTCCGCCGCGGCGTACACCGACTATCATGAGCTGCTCAACAGCGGAAAGGTTGACGTGGTGCTGATCGCAACACCGCATTACCTGCACCCGGTCATCGCGAAGGAGGCCTTTGCGGCCGGGCTGAACGTTCTGACCGAAAAACCGGCGGGCGTTTACACAAAGGCTGTGCGTGAAATGAACCGCGCGGCAAAGGAAAGCGGCAAGCTGTTTGGGATCATGTATAACCAGCGCACCAACCCGCTTTATCAGAAAGCGCGCGAGCTGGTGAAGAACGGCGAGCTGGGGGAACTCAAGCGCAGCGTCTGGATCATCACCGACTGGTACCGTTCCCAGGCGTACTACAATTCCGGCGGATGGCGCGCCACATGGGCGGGCGAAGGCGGCGGCGTTCTGCTGAACCAGTGCCCGCACAACCTTGACCTGTGGCAGTGGATCACCGGTATGCCGAGCCGCGTGCGCGCTTCGTGCTATGTCGGCAAATACCACAATATCGAAGTGGAGGATGACGTGACCATTTACGTCGAATATCCGAACGGCGCAACCGGCTCGTTCATCACCACCACGGGCGAATGCCCCGGCACCAACCGCCTTGAGATCAGCGGCGACCGCGGCAAGCTGGTCATTGAAAACAACAAGCTGACGTTCTGGCGTCTGGACGTTCCGGAGCGCAAATTCTGCTTTGAGACCGAAAAGATCTTCGGTACCCCGAAGGCAGAGATCGAGGAATTCCCGCTTGAAGGCGAGATCCCGATGCACGTCGGCATCCTGAACAATTATGTGAAAGCGCTGCTGGACGGCACCCCGCTGCTCGCGCCGGGCGAAGAGGGCATCAACGGCCTGACGATCAGCAACGCCGCGTACCTCAGCTCTTGGGAGGATCGCTGGGTGGAGCTTCCTCTGGATGAGAATCATTACTATGAGCTGCTTTCGCAGCGGATCGCCGGTTCCAGACACAAGGAGACCGTGAACGAGACGACTGCCTCCACCGAGGGAACCTACGGCGCAAAATAACCGTCAGTTCTGCTTTTTCGGGAGATCGTCCTTCGGAGAAACGCCGAAGCGGTCGCGGTAGCGGCGGTAAAACGCGGAATAATCGTTGAAACCGCTGCGGGCAAACGCATCGGTGACCGAGACCCCGTCGCGGATGGCCGCGCGGGCGATCATCAGCCGTTTGAGCAGGATGTAGTTCCAGACGGTGGTGCCGGTCGCCTGCCGGAACTGCTGGTTCAGGTAGGATTTGCTGACGAAGAACCGGGCCGCAAGCCCGGTCAGGTTCAGATCTTCGGTCAGGTTATCGTTGATGTATTCCACAACGCTGCCGATCCGGCTCTGCGGCTCGTTTTCCCGGCTTGGGCCGGCGGACTCCCCGCAGGGAATCTTTGCAAAGGCGCGCCGCAGCTCCAGCAGCACCGGCGGCAGATTGCACATCACGGCAAGCTGCCGCGCGGCGTCTCCTTCGCCGGCGGGCCGGGTCATTGCGTTGAGGCAGTTCAGAACGAACGGCGCGTCGTATTCTTCCGGACGGTAAAGGTTCATCCTGCCCACCTGCCGTTCATAAAACGGCAGCAGCAGCTCCCCCTGCGGATCGATGGAAGCAAGCAGCCGGGGCGAAAAATGGATCGCCATGCGTTCATAGGGCGAAGAGGAAGAAAGCTGGGCCTTGTGTGTTTCGCCGGGGCGCATCAGCAGAAGACACCGGGGCGAAAGACGGTATTCGTTTCCTTCCACAAAGTAAGTCCCTTCACCGCGCAGAAAGAAATACAGCTCGCAGTTTTCGTGCGCATGCATGACAAACTGCGCCTCACGCGGCGATTCGTCGAGCGAATGATGAAAATAAAGCCCCTCGTTCTGATAGGCATACAACACGGCGACACTCCCTTCGGCAGAAACGGTGCCTGCACGGCATTTCTGCATTTCTGTTTTCAGTATAGCAAATTACCGGATGCAAAACAATCTGTGGACAGATTTTGCTGCCGGAATTTCATCATTATCCCATGAAAGAAAGGAAACCGTACTTATGAAAATGACATTCCGATGGTATGGCGAGAACGACCCCGTCACACTGGAAAAAATCGAGCAGATCCCTACCATGAGCGGCATCGTCTCCGCCGTTTATGACGTTGCTCCCGGCGGAGTCTGGAGCAATGAAAGCATTCAGAAGATCAAGTCCGCCGCAGAAGCGCACCACCTGGAGTTCGAGGTGGTGGAAAGCGTTCCGGTCGCAGAGGATATCAAGCTCGGTACCGCAAAGGCCCCCGCAATGATCGATGCCTACTGCGAAAACCTGCGCCGCCTCGGCAAAGCGGGCGTCAAGTGCGTCTGCTACAATTTCATGCCGGTGTTCGACTGGCTGCGCAGCGAGCTGGAGCATCAGAACGAGGATGGTTCCAATTCGCTGGCGTATGACGACGAAACCGTCCGCTCCATGAACCCGCTGACCAGCGAGCTTTCGCTGCCGGGCTGGGACGAAAGCTATTCCAAGGAACAGCTGCGCGGCCTGCTCGCCCAGTATGAGCAGATCAGCGAGGAAAAGCTCTGGGGCAATCTGCAGACGTTCCTGGAGGCTGTGATCCCCGTTGCGGAGGAGAGCGGCATCAAAATGGCGATCCATCCGGACGATCCGCCATGGGGTCTGTTCGGTCTGCCGCGCATCATCACCGGCGAAAAGAACCTTGACCGCTTCCTGAAGCTGGTCGATTCTCCGGCGAACGGACTGACCTTCTGCACCGGTTCGCTGGGCGCAAACCCGGAAAACGATCTGGTCAGAATGGCGAAGAAGTATGCCCAGCGCATTCACTTTGCCCATCTGCGCAACATCCTCTGGACCGGCGAAAAACAGTTCCACGAGGTCGGCCATCCCACAAGCTGCGGTTCGCTCGACCTGTACGGAATCGTCCGCGCGCTGGTGGAGGGCGGCTTTGACGGATATGTCCGCCCCGACCACGGCCGCATGATCTGGGGAGAAACCGGCCGCTACGGCTACGGCCTTTATGACCGCGCGCTCGGCGCAACGTATCTTGCCGGTCTGTTCGAGGCCGTTGAAAAAACGCTCGGGAAATAAGCGTTTGTTCTGCCTGTTTGAAGATCCGGGATACCGTTGGCAGAACGGATCGTTATTTTTCTTTTGGAAAGGAAGTATTTCTGATGAATAAAACAATTGTGATCACCGGAGCGGGCGGCGTGCTCTGCTCGTCGTTTGCAGAGGCTCTGGCAGCCGACGGCGCAAAGGTTGCGCTGCTCGACCTGAACGAAGAGGCTGCGCAGAAGGTAGCCGACCGCATCAATGCTGCCGGCGGAACCGCCAGAGCATACGGCACGAACGTGCTGGAACGGGAATCCCTCAAGGCTGCGCACGAAGCGATTCTGGCCGATCTCGGCCCTTGCGATATCCTGATCAACGGAGCCGGCGGCAACAATCCCCGCTGCACCACCGCGCACGAGGTTTTTGAGCCGGGTGATGAAGACCGCGAGGATATCAAGACCTTTTTCAATCTGGATAAATCCGGTTTTGATTTTGTGTTCAGCCTGAACCTGATGGGCTCGCTGCTGCCGACGCAGGAATTTGCGCGCGACATGCTCGGCCGCAAAGGCTGCTCCATTCTGAATATTTCTTCCATGAACGCCTATACGCCGCTGACCAAGATCCCGGCCTACAGCGCGGCAAAGGCGGCGGTTTCCAACTTTACGCAGTGGCTCGCCGTTCATTTTGCCAATCAGGAGATTCGCGTCAATGCGATCGCGCCCGGCTTCTTTGTCACGAACCAGAACCGCGCGATGCTGTTTGACGAAGACGGCAAGCCCACGGCGCGCACCGAAAAGATCCTGCGCGCAACGCCGATGGGCCGTTTCGGCGAAGCCGAAGAGCTGCTTGGCGCCGTGCGTTTTCTGCTCGACGATCAGGCCGCTGGCTTTGTTACGGGCGTTGTGATCCCGATCGACGGCGGTTTCTCCGCTTATTCCGGGGTCTGATTCCTTTGCTTCTGCGCCTGTTTGAGCCGCCCGGCCGCAGCAGGCGCAGAATTTTCAGTTTGCCGGAAAGAAAGGATGATCAGAATGAATCAACGGATCTCTGTTTGTGCCTTTGCTGACGAAGCGGGAGACGCTCCGGAAGAACAGATCGCCGCAATGCGGCAGAACGGCGTTGCCCTGCTGGAGCTGCGCAGCCTTTGGGGCCGCAATGTCACCACGCTGACGGACAGCGAACTGAAGAGCTTTTGCGCAATGCTGCAGGAAAATGGTCTGTCGGTGTGGTCCATCGGTTCGCCGTGCGGCAAGGGGAGGATCGACGAGCCGTTTGCGCCGCAGCTGGAGCAGATGAAGCGCACAGTCGAAATTGCCCGCCTGTGCGGAGCAAAGCGGATCCGCATGTTCAGCTTTTACGGCTGCGAAAACCGCTGGGAGGAAACGCGCGACGAGGTGCTGCTGCGCCTTTCGCGTTTCTGCGAAGCGGCAGCCGGCAGCGGCGTTGTGCTGTGCCATGAAAACGAAAAAGCGATCTACGGCGATACGGCTGCGCGCTGCTTCGATCTGCTGCAGAGTCTGCCGGAGCTGCGCGCCGTGTTTGATCCCGCGAATTTTCTGCAGTGCGGCGAAGCGATCCCCGAAGCGTGGGAGCAGCTGCACGGGTTTGTGGATTACCTGCATATCAAGGATGTCCGTGCCGATGGAGTCCTTGTGCCGGCGGGCTGCGGAGAAGGTCATCTGCCTTGGCTGTGCGCGCAGTTTGCCGCGCAGGGCGGCAGTGTGATGACGCTGGAACCGCACCTGAAGGTTTTTTCGGCGCTCTCCTCGCTGGAGCAGGAAGGCGACGAAAGCGCGATCGGCACCGCTTATGCCTCCAACCGTGAGGCGTTCGACGCAGCCGCCAACGCGCTGCATAAAATTCTTTCGGCGCTGTAAGCCGCTGTTCCGTCCATGAAGAAATGAAGAAAGAGGGTATTTCTATGCTGTTGGGTGCGCAGATGTACACCGTGCGCGATTACACAAAGGATTTGAACTCGTTTTCCGAAACCCTGAAAAAAATTGCGGAGATCGGTTATACGGATGTTCAGGTTTCCGGTACCTGCCGGTTTGATGCAGACTGGCTGGCTGCCGAACTGAAAAAGAACGGGCTGACCTGTTCCATTACCCATACGCCGCAGAGCCGTGTGCTGGACGAAACCGACCGGGTGATCGCCGAGCACAAAACATTCGGCTGCAAACACATTGGCATCGGCAGCCTGCCCGGCAGCGTGGAAAACTACTTTGATTTCCGCGACGAGATCATGACCGCGGCAAAGCGGATCAAGGACGCCGGGCTGCAGATGATGCTGCATAATCACCACCGCGAATTTGAACGCAGCGGGCCGGAGCGCATGACGTATCTGGAACGTGTGCTGCAGGATTTCCCGAACGGGGAACTGGGCATCACGCTGGATGTGTTCTGGGCGCAGTATGCCGGTGCCGACCCCGCCGAATGGATCGCGAAGCTGGCCGGCCGCGTGCCCTGTGTGCATCTGAAGGATATGCAGGTGATCGGCGGCAAGCAGCTGATGGCGAGCGTCGGCAGCGGAAACATGAATTTTTCCGCAATTCTCAAAGCCTGCGAGGCTTCCGGGGTGGAGCATCTGCTGGTGGAGCAGGATGACTGCAACGGCGTGGATCCGTTTACCTGCCTCAAGCGCAGCTATCAGTACCTGAAGAGCTTCGGTCTGCGCTGAATCGGCGCCGCTCCGAACGGCATATCATAACAAATAAAACGGGCAATCTGCAGGGACTGCAAAAAGGACGGAGCGTTCGGTTTGCAGCCTGGAGCGGGTTGCCCTCTTTTAACGAAACGGGCATTTTGATCAATGTGCTTTTGCGGTGCAAAGGAGGGCGGACAACCGCTATTTGGAAATAAAAGGAAAGGATATTTGAAATGACATGTAAAATTACAGGGAGGGAAATCGCCGATGCTTTGCAGGAGCTGAAACTTCCCAGAGGGGTGCCGCTGCTTGTTCACAGCTCTCTGCGTTCGCTCGGAGCCCCGCTGCAGGATGGTGCGGCCGGGTTGGTGCGGCAGCTGACGGAAAGGCTCGGCCCGCAGGGGACCCTGGTGCTGCCAACGCTTTCGTTTTCCTCGGTGGATGAAGCGGCTCCCGTTTTTGACGCACGCCGAACGCCCTCCGATTGCGGCGCACTGAGCGAATGGGTCCGGCAGCAGCCGGGGGTCTTTCGCAGCTGCCATGTGGTGTCTTCGGCGGCGGCAATCGGCTGGCAGGCCGCGGCGTTTACCGGCGGACACCTTGACACGCCGTGCGGCGGGGATACGCCTTACGGCCGCGTGATTTCAGAAGGCGGCGCGGTGCTGTTCCTGGGGACCGGATTTGGCTGCAACACGCTGTTTCACGCTGCGGAGGAGGCGGAATCAAAGCCCTATTTGTGCTACGCCAGCATTCGGAATGCCGATATTACCGACTGCACAGGCCGACGGTTTATCCATACCTTTCGCCGCTACAACTGCTATCAGACCGGGATACAGCGTTATCTTGAGAAAATGGGGCCGGTGTTTGAAGAGGCCGGCGTTCTTCGCAGAGCAAGGCTTGGAAATGCGGTCCTGACGCTGATTGACGCCGAAAAAAATTTTGAGCTTTGCCGGAGAACGCTGCGCGAGCATGAGGAATATCTTCGAAATCCATAAAAGGCTGTCGGGAAAGAAGTAATTTATTGACTTGCACAGCGGTTTGGGATATGCTACAATCAATAAAAAATTGCCCAATTTATGCTTTTCCTGTCGAATGACTTTACCGCGCGCTATTTTTACTGCAAAAGGGGCTGAACCGCTTGGCAAAGCATGCACAAAAACCCGAACCGAAAAAGCACTTTCAGAAAAATGAGAAAAAAGGATACCGCCGAAACAGAAAAAAAGCGTCCGCAGGCAGGATTGTCCTGCGCGTATTTTCTGTTTTGCTTTCAGCCGCTTTTTTGACGGTCGGCTGCGGTATTCTATATGTCCGAGGGCTGCTCAGCCGAATCGACCGCACGGAGTTTACCGGGTATTCCAGCTTTTCCTATGTGGACAATCTCCCGGTTTATTCGGACGATGAATGGGCTGTTTCCGAGGGCGAAAGCGGCATGACGGTGGAACAGAACGAGCAGAATGTGGACGCGGCGCACGGCGGCTACAACGAAGCGCAGCAGATCGGCGCTCTGAACGACCCGGAGATCCAGAACATTCTGCTGATCGGAACCGACCGCGGCGGCATCGGCGACACGTCGATCATCGTTTCGATCAATCACCGCACGAAAAAGATCCATCTGACGTCGCTGATGCGAGCCATGTATGTCAAGATCCCGGATCATCAGTGGTTCATGTTCAACCACGCCTATGCCTGGGGCGGGCCGAGGCTGGTGCTGCAGACGATCGAAAATAATTTCCGGGTTCATGTGGACGATTATGTGGTCGTCAATTTCAACAACTTCCCCAAAGTGGTTGATCTGCTGGGCGGGCTGGATCTGACGCTGACCGCAGCGGAAGCGGCTTATCTGACGAACGACAGCGAATGCCCCGGCAGCTTTCAGGCGGGCAGCGCACACCTGAACGGCAAGCAGGTGCTTTCCTATGTCAGAATGCGCAAAAGCAGCAATAATGACAGCGATTTCAACCGCACCAACCGTCAGCGCAATGTGATCCAGGCAATGATCGGCAAGGCGACTTCCATGGGGCTTGGGCAGCTCAACCAGCTGGCCGTGAACCTGATGCCGATGATCAACACAAGCCTTTCCGACGGAGAAATTCTCTCGCTTGCGGCCGGTGCGCCTTCCATGATCAATTATCCGATCTCGCAAAAAATGCTGCCGGTGGAAAACGATACGACCGGCGGCGCGGCCACCACATATTACGGCAGAATGTTTGTGCGTTATCCGAACACGGATCTCAATGTGGAGGTCTATCAGGTCGATTTTGTAAAAAACGTTCAGGCTCTGCAGGAGTTTCTCCGGAGCTGATGCAGACAACACAGATCGCAGCCGCTTTTCCGGCAGAGGGAAGAGCGGCTGCTTTTTTGCCTTTGCGGGCTGCGCAGAAAGAAAAGTTGACGAACTGCGCGAAGTATTCTATAATTTACTTATATTGATTACGGTTTTCCGCGGCCGGTTCCGGGCAGGAACAAACGCCGGAAAACACCTTTGTCCGGCGTTTGCCCGCAGAAAGGAATTGGTCACGATCATTATGAAACAGAAAAAGTGCCTGCTTGCGCTGTTTTTGATATTTGTGCTGGCGGCGGTGCTTGCCGGCTGTTCCTCTCCGCTGGAAACAGAGCTTTCGATCGACCGGGGTTTTTCCGGCAAACGGGTGATGACCTGTTCGTTTACGCAAAGCCAGCTGGAGCCTACCGGGATGACGCTTTCCGAGCTTTTGCAGAACAGCTGTCCGGACGAGCTTTCCTGGTCGGTGGAGGGTACGGAAAACGGAGAACGCTGCACGCTGACGCTGGAGTTTGCGTCTCAGCAGGAATATCTGAAGAAGGTCACTGCGCTGCTGAATGCCGGTACCCGCAGGGATCCCGAATACCGGCGCATACCGTTTGTGCTCTATTCCACCCCGGACACCATCCTGACCAGCGGATGCAGGATCCGGGAGGATTTTACCAGCGCAGACCTGTTGGAATGGCTGATCGATGCGTTTGATGATGCATCCGGCCGCCCGAGCGGAATCGTTTTTGAATTTGTCCGCAACGAGGTCATCACCGACGGCGGCCAGCCTGTTTCCGTTTCAAAATGGATCGATCTGAATTCGCTGAACGCCGAAGCGGTCAGCCGGATCGAAATTGAAACCAAACAAAGCGAAGACAGCGAGCTTTTCTCGCGCGTGGTCCGCATTGTTTTTCCGAAGCATACGGCAGACGCCCTGGGCAATGCGCTGACCGATTTTCTGCGCGGAAATTTGCCGGAAGGCGCAAGATCCGTCTGGACGGAGGGGGACGACAGCCGAACCTATACCGTTGTGTTTCCCGCGGCAGATCTGGACGGTCTGCAGACCGCAACCCGAACCTTTTTCCGGTCCGATCAGGCAGCTCTGCAGCAAACACAGCTCAACGAATCGTCCTCGCCGACGGTCGATGAGCGCGCCGTGGAAGAATCCATTGATCTTTCCGGATTTTTTTCCGAGGGAGAAAGCACCGATGTTTTTTACTCCTTTACCGCAAACGAATATACCCAGCTGCTGCAGGGCAGCGTTTACGGCACCGGAGAATGGATCAAGAGCGACAAAATCAGCGACCACCGTGTTTTTACCTATGAGGGAAACGAAGATGTGGTGAGGTTCCGTCTGGTGCTTTCGGAAACGCATCTGATCGATTCCATTGATGTTGCCATGCTGCAGAATGACGACGGAACCTTTACCCGGGAGATGGCGTTCTGCTTTGACGCTCAGAAGAGCCATAACGGTGCGGCCTATTGCGAACGCTATTTCAATACGATCAACTCCACCGCAGCCGCTGCAGCCGTTTCAAAGCGCGGGGAACAGGAGATCTGTACGCTTTCCATGCGCGGAACGGCTGTCGAATTAACGGAAATCTGTTCCCGGTTGTTCGGCGAAAAAAATGTGATCTCCTTTGCGGAGACGCAATCGACCTTTTCTCTGAAAAATTATCTGCTGTTCCGGGATGATATTGTGCTTGCGCAGCATCTGGGCGAAACCAACAGTCCCACGCCGCTCCGCTACACGCTGGCGCTGAACGAGGAAGAAGCAAAAAGGTTCCCGTTGCTGGAATATTCGGAATACGGCCGTCAGCGCAGACTGAAGAATCCGGAGCAGACCGGTGTATTCTCGTTTTCGGTGGCTTCTGCCGAAACCAGAATCGCCTTTGACGGTTCCTCCTACAACGTCGGCGGCGTGATCGTGCTGATCCTTCTTTCGCTGCTGGTTGTGGCGCTGCTGGTGGGGCTGTTCTTACTGCTGCTGCGTTCCGGACGGGATCCGTGGTTCGACGATCCGCAGCATTGCAGGACAGCTGCCGATGAGGCGCGCCGGCATCGCGAAGAGGTATTCCGCCGCCGGGAGGAACGCAACAGCCGCCCGTAGTTTTTTCAGAAATTATTTTACCCGCTGCTCAGTAGGGAGAAGATCCCAACTGAGCAGTTTTTTATTTTTTAAAAATAATTTTATAAAAATAGATTTTGTGACCGCGATATGACCGGAGGGGTGTATTCTATATCCGTCAGATACGGAATCGAAATAAAACGAGGTGCTACACTATGAAAAAGAGATTTCTTTCATCGATCGCTGCGGCCCTGTCCCTGATATTCGTCATGTCCTGTACAGCTCTCATCTCTGCTGCTGCGCCTGCAGCCGGTCCGGTTGTGCTGACGCCGAGACCCGGGCTGCACAGCGGCAACGACAACAGCAATGCAAAACTTCCCTGCCACGCCTGCACCGAGATCTTCAGCGGAAGAGATTTTATCAAGATCGATCAGGGCAACGGCTCTTCGGGTGTTTTTACGGCAAAGCGCAGTGCGGACGGCACTTCGACTCTGCTGACGGTAAGCAAAACCGTTACGGTTTCTTACATTGTCCTCAAGGCCGCCAATCAGCATCAGGTTTATGTGAGCGCAAACAAGCTTACTCTGGAGGCCGGAACGGTTTACCGGCTGAACAGCATGATCACAAATAAAAAAGGAATTGCACAGGCGATCAGCCATATTACCATGTACGGGATTTCCGAAGAGACTTCTTCCGAAGAGACTTCTTCCGAAGTGACTTCTTCCGAAGCAACATCCTCCGAAGCGACTTCTTCCGAAGCAACGTCTTCCGAAGCAACTTCCTCCGAAGTGACTTCCTCCGAAGCGACTTCTTCCGAAGCAACATCCTCCGAAGCAACATCCTCCGAAGCAACATCCTCCGAAGCGACGTCTTCCGAAGCAACTTCCTCCGAAGCGACGTCTTCCGAAGTGACTTCCTCCGAAACGACATCCTCCGAAACGACTTCCTCCGAAGTGACTTCCTCCGAAACGACTTCCTCCGAAACGACTTCCTCCGAAGCGACATCTTCCGAAACGACATCCTCCGAAACGACTTCTTCCGAAGCGACCTCTTCCGAAGTGACTTCCTCCGAAACGACCTCCTCCGAAGTGACGTCTTCCGAAACGACGTCTTCCGAAGCAACGTCTTCCGAAGCAACTTCCTCCGAAGTAACGTCTTCTGAAGCGACGTCTTCCGAAGTGACTTCCTCCGAAGTGACGTCCTCCGAAACGACCTCTTCCGAAGAAGAGGAAGAAGAGATCACAGATGAAGGTACGCCTCTTACCGGTATGGTTTTCGATACTTCCGACCCGGCTTCCGAAATCTCCTCCCGTCAGGAAGAAATCGTGACAGACAACGGCACACCGCTTGCCAAAGCGGAAACACCGGCAACCGGCGCCGAAAGCATGGTTCCGCTGCTCGCGGCGGCGATGGTTCTTTCGCTGACGGGCGCTGTGTGGGCGGTTCTGCAAAAACGCCGGAGCGCGCAAGAAGACTGATCCCGCCCGGCGCAACGCTTCCCGCCGCGCAGATAAAAGCTGATACCGAATAAAAACCGACCACGATTCTGACGGTAAAGTCGAACCATGGCCGGTTTTTTTGATAGTTACCTGTGACCTTACAGAAGAAAACAAGCGGGAAAAGGGATGCCGGGCGGCCGGTATTCCCTCCGGATCACCGGAGAATATGCTTTTTCTGCGCCGCGGCAAGCATTTCCGCATATTGCTCGCGGACATCCGGCGGCGAAACGATCTCACATTCGGCGCCCAGCCCGAACAGCCATCCAAAAAACTGCGGACTGACCTGCACCGTCACGGTGCTTTCAAACATATCGCCCTCCTGCGGCACGATCGGAACGTCCTTTCCGAACCAGTCGATCATCACGCCGACCAGAGACGCCGGCATCCGCAGCCGGACGGTGCGCTCCTGACCGCTGTACATCCCGAACAGCTTTTTCGAATAGATGCCCATGTCAAAGCGTTCGAATTCCTCTTTGCCGACCCGGGGAGAGCGGCTGAGCTGAATGCTGTGCATCTTGTCCACACGGAAGTGCTTGATCTTCTGTGCGTCGGAGTCGAAAGCGACCAGATAATAGTTTTCGTCGTTCCAGGCGAGCGCATAAGGGCTTGCAATGTAGCGGCGGCCGTCGTGGCGGAACTGTTTCTTTTTTTCAACCGTATATTCGAAATACCGGAAGGAGATCTGTACGCCGGTGTTGATCGCGGTATTGATCTCGTCCACATTATACAGAATGCTTTCGTTCATGGTCTTGATCCGGTTTGCAACGTAGACCTGATGCTGCAGCAGCTGCGCCTCGTACGCGCTGGCCAGCGTTTCCAGCTTGCGGATCAGCTGAATGCTCTTTTTGGTGGTAATGAATTTGGAAGCCTGCACCGCATCCACCAGCAGCTTCAGTTCTGCCGGTTCAAATTCGCGCTGACCGACAAAGTAACCGCCGCTGCGCCCCTTGCGGCACTGAATATCGATGCCGCTCTGGCGCAGCATTTCAAGGTCGTCGTAAATGGCCTTTCGCTCTGCATCCACTCCGCAGGCCGCCAGCTGTTCCACCAGCTGTTCCGCGCTCAGCGGGTGCGCTTCATCCGTTTTGCGCAGCAGGATTTCCCGCAGACAGAGAAGTTTCATTTTCTGGTTTCCGCTCTTGGCCATAGCAGGCGCCTCACTTTCTTCAAGTCGACTGAAAAAATGTGCAGGAGATGGGAGAACCGGTTGACCTTATTCTTTTATTCTATCGCGTTTTCATGGGAATTGCAATAAAAACCGCGCCGCGCTGATTTAAAGCCGGGCGTTTTCCGCGGCGCTGCCCTCGGCTGATTCATGGATCCATCCGGGTGTCGGATCCGGTTGATCGTCGGATCCTCAGTTGTCATGTGCGCGGCGGTCGGGTTCGCCGCAGTTCGCTTTCTGTAAGCTTTTCCGGGATTTGTTCCGGCAGTTTTTGACGTAGAGAACGGTTGCAAGAAGCGGAAATACGATCGCCGAGGCCAGGCCGATTTTCATGGATAACTGCTCTGCCGTCAGCTGAAGAGCGGCGGATAAGCGCTGCACGCTTTCGCTTGCCATGGCAAAATCGACAATGGTTCCGACCAGCTGGGGGCCGATCGCTCCGCCGAGGTCGCCGCCTGCAGCCATCAGCGCAAATACCGCCACACCTGCGGCCGGGAATTTTTCAGACGCCATGATCAGGCTGCCCGGCCAGAGCATGGCAGTGCATAAGCCGGTCATTGCGCATGAAACAAGACCGACCAGAGGAACGGCGGAAACTGCCGCGGTAAAATAACACACGGTAGCCCCTGCCGCGCTGACCGCCAATACTTTATCAATGTTTTTGCCGTATCTGGAATAAAGCGTTCTGCCGAGACCGAGCGCTGCGGCAAATACGGCAACACCGCAGACGTCGCCCCAAACCTTCGGGATCCCCAGCGCCTGTTCCAGATAACCGGAGCTCCATTGCGACATGGTGCATTCGCTTGCCCCGCCGAGAAAAATGCACAGAAAGCAGATGATGAAATCCTTCTGCCGGAGAAGCGACAAAACATTGGAAGCTTTTTCGGGCGTTGCAAGCGGAGGAACTTTGGACCGGAAGAATAAAATGCAGGCCAGGAACGGTACCGCCATCCACGCCAGAGCGATCCATTGCCAGCGCTCCTTTCCGAACGCCGAGAGCAGCAGCGTGTTGATGATCACGACGGCAACGACACCCCAGGCGTAGATGGAATGCAGCCTGCTCATTTCCCGTTCCGGGTGCTCCGAGGGCAGCGCGGCGATCACCGGGCTGATCAATACTTCCGCAAGACCGCCGGACGCCGCAAAGATGACAGTTCCGGCAACAAGACCGGCATAGACCGCGCCCGGAAACAGAAGCGGAAAAACAGCGTAAACAATCAGACCCAGAGCGGTCAGAGCGGGAGTAAGCTTTACCATTGCGGCAATATTGAATTTGTGGGAATAAAACGAGAAAACCAGATCGACCGCAAGCTGTGTGCAGAAGTTGATGAACACCAGCGCGCCGAGCATGGAAAACGAAATCCCGTAGAGGCTCCGGAAGGTCAGAAACAAAAGGGGAGAAAGGGTGCTTACCACCGACATGGAAATATTGACCATATAACAGGCGTATTTGATTTGACCGTAACTGTTTTTCACCATTTTCAAGCTTCCCCCGCCGTACAATTTCCGTTTGGAAACGGAGTGTCAAACATGATAAGCGTATTATATCATCTGTTTCCGCCGTTCGCAAGAAAAGGAAAGGATCCTGCGGGTTTTGGGCCGGTGCTTGCTATCCGGCGGGGCATATGCTACACTGAACAATGAACAG
>JAQXJH010000021.1 GCA_029008595.1 Bacillota bacterium | reverse complement strand
ATGTTCTGGATGCCATTCAGACAAGAGCGGACATTCTGAGCGAATAAATTTTTTAAGCAATCGCTGATGAATACCGGACGTTTTTTAGTTCTTGAATTCGCAGGCAATTCAGAATTGCAAAACTGGTTGATCCGCTCTCCGAGAGAAAACGAGGACAGATACGGCGGATCAAAAAATGAGTGAAAATGTGAAATATCCGTGCCCTGTGTACGGAGAAATATGCAGACAATTGAACAGGAGGTATGACGGTATGGTTAATGACAGAATCAAGGTCAGATTCATGGGAGAGGACGATCCTTTGATGCTTCGCCACGGCAAGGTTTACGACGCACGAATTTTGAAAAAAGATTGGTATGGAATCGTTGACGAAACCAACGAAGAATACGCGTACCCTCCCGATCTGTTTGAAATCGTCACATCTGAAGACGGCGGTTAACAGCGGATGAATATTCGCAAGTGCTTGCGAATCCCAAAATCGAATCGGCATCATAGCTTCGGCTGTGGTGCTTTTTTGATCTCCTCCGCGGCAGCTGCCGGTATCAGGCTCCTGACGGCGGGCTTGCACAGCATGGGTTTACCTCATTTCCGGTTTTCTTCGAGATACCGATCAATCATCTGGTTCACCAACGCGTAAACGCTGGTTCCATTTGCGTCGACCAATGCTTTGAACCGGTCATACTTTTCTTGCTCAACCCATACCTGCAGCTGCTTACGTTCATTCAAACATTTTTTTGTGCGGCATATTTGTCAGTTTTTATGTCGGATTCTCCTTACAAAAAACGCCACACATTCTGCCAATAATGCGCCGGAAAACATAATTGTAAATACGGATACTATTGTAGGCCATTGCATTGTAACTCCGAAAACAAGACAGACAGCTACGGATGTGCAAAGAAAAGATCTTCGTGTCATTGACTATCCCTCCAATGTTATGATATGATAAAAGCAACAGAAACCCAAAAAAAGGATGGAGTTTTTTAGCCCCCTCTGCGATTTACTTGAACAAGTTTCCGATTGCTGTAATTAATGCTGATATTGCGACTATCGCCTCGATTACAACCCGGGCAAGTTCAAGTTTATCGCTTTTCTTGTCTTTTATTATGAAAACGAACGATTATGTGAAAGGGGATCCAAGCAAACGGGTATATACCACATTCAAACCTGATAAGGGGATTGGATATTATAAAAACTTGAAGCGAAAGAAGAGATAACAAGCGATGAATGAAAAATTGATTTGCCCGTGTTGCAGGCAATACGAGTTCGAAGAAGAGAATGCGTTCGAGATTTGCCCCGTTTGTGGTTGGGAAGATGATTGTTTACAACGCGATGATCCGGATTATCGAGGTGGAGCAAATAAAAAAAGCCTGAATGAATATAAAAAGGCGTGGGAGGCGGCAAAAGGATGAGCGAGTTAAATAAATTCCCATGCCCTGTATGCGGCACAAGGTATTTGGAAGAAGAATTCGGCAGTTATGAAATCTGCCCAGTGTGCGGGTGGGAAGAAGACGGAATACAACAAAAATATCCGGATGAACCCGGTATAAATGGAAAGTGGACATTAAATGCTGCCAAGATAGCGTGGGAGAGCGGAAAACCATTGTTTGATGGATATCCTAATCCAAACGCAAAATAAATAAGAACCACATTCCATATATTGTTTTCTCATGTGTCCAACTTCGCAAATGCCTGCGAATCCCAAAACCGAATCGGGCATCATAGCTTCGGCTGTGGTGCTTTTTTGATCGCCTCCGCGGCAGCTGCCGGTATCAGGCTTCTGACGGCGGGGTTTGCGCAGCATAGGTTTACCTCATTTCCGGTTTTCTTCGAGATACCGGTCAATCATCTGGTTCACCAACGCGTAAACGCTGGTTCCATTTGCGTCGACCAATGCTTTGAACCGGTCATACTTTTCTTGCTCAACCCATACCCGCAGCTGTTTGCGTTCATTCAAATATTTTTTTTGTGCGGCATATTTGTCAGTATCCATTTGATTCTTTCCCATCCTTCCTGATTGCACGTATTAACGCAATAGCAGCCATTACAGCTGCTATTGCATATGATCCGGTACTAATCACAGACGAAGCCGCCTCACGTTCCGCAAGGAACGCATCACGCAAAAAAGTCTCTTTTGTCTGGTAGACAAAAGAGACTTTTTGTTGGCGCGCCCGGAGGGACTCGAACCCGCGACCTCTTGATTCGTAGTCAAGCACTCTATCCAGCTGAGCTACGAGCGCATAAGCACTTTTTCAGGTGCTTGACTATTCTATCACATCATTTCGAAAAATGCAAGTCCAAATTTTAAATTCGGCCAATTTTCTTGCGTTTCGGCCGCGCGCTGTTACGGCTGCTTCGGATCAGCCTGCCGGATCGCCTGCAGCGCAAGAAACAGCGCGTTGGATGCGGCAACGGTGCGGATATATTCGCGCTCTTCGCCGTAGCCGCGGCCGAGCGTCAGGCGGCGCACCGTGCTGAAATTTTTGCTGGATACGCCGACATACACCAGCCCGACCGGCTTTTCGGCGCTGCCGCCGCCGGGACCTGCAATCCCCGTGGTGGAAACGGCAAGATCGGCGCCGGAAAGCGCGCGCACCCCGGCGGCCATTTCGGCGGCAGTCTGCTCCGAAACGGCGCCGTACCGTTCCAGCGTTTCGTGTCGGACGCCGAGCAGCTTTTCCTTGATCTCATTGGCATAGGAGCAGATCCCGCAATGAAAAACGGCGGAGCTCCCGGGGATTTCGGTGATCCGCTTGGAGATCAGCCCGCCGGTGCAGCTTTCGGCCGAAGCGAGAACCAGATGCTTTTCATTCAGCGCGCGAACCACCGCGGCCTGCAGGCTGCCCGCGTCCACCCCGTAGACCGCTTCGCCGAACTGGCCGCAGATCTCGTCGACGACGGGATCGATCAGCCGGCCGGCCGCAGCCCTGCTTTCGGCGGACGCCGTGACCCGGAGCAGAACCTCGCCGTCCTTTGCGTAGGGGGCGAGCGTCGGATTCTGCAGCGCGAGCATCCGGCTGCGGAGGCGATCCTCCACGGCGGATTCGCCCACGCCGAAAATATGCACCGTGCGGGAAACGAGCGTTTTCCCGGTCAGCGCCGCAAGCACGGGCAGCACCTGGCGTTCAAACATCGGGCGCATTTCCCGCGGAGGGCCGGGCAGCATCACCAGCCGTTTGCCGTTCTGCTCCAGAATCAGCCCCGGCGCGGTGCCGTTGTCGTTCGGAAGGATCTGCGCGCCTTCCGGCATCATCGCCTGCTTGCGGTTATTATCGGTCATCGGGCGGCCGATCCGCGCAAAAAACGCTTCGATCCGCCGGAGCGACGGTTCGTCCAGAACCATCTTCCGCCCGAACAGTCCGGCTGCCGTTTCCTTGGTCAGGTCGTCATACGTCGGCCCAAGCCCGCCGGTCGTGATCACGCAGTCGCATTGCTCCAGCGCATCCCGCAGGGCGGTTTTCAGCCGTGCGTCGTTGTCGCCGACGACCGATTGGTGAAATACATTGACGCCGATCGAAGCAAGCCCCTGCGCGATCACCTGCGCATTCGTGTTGACGATATCCCCGAGCAGCAGCTCCGTGCCGACGCAAAGAATTTCTGCCTTCATTTCCGATTCCCGTTCCTTTCGTTCCGGCGCCGCGTGAAAAATATGCCGGTAATTCCGCGCTTTTCTTGCAAAAACAACAGATTTATTATATCATTAGGATACGATAAGTGCAACACAGGGAGAGGGGACGCCGAAGTGCAGGAAAGAATCATTTTTCTCCGGCTATTCTGCAGCGAAGAGCCGGATCAGAAGGATGCCGTGTTTTTGGAGGCCCGGCGGGCCTTTTTTGCCGACCCGCAGGGGGACGGGGGACGTGTTCTGCGCAAAGAAATTGAGACGGACGGCATCGGCGTGAGCTGTCAGTACCGGTTCAGCGGGAAAAAACCTGTCTGGATCGTGCGCGAGGGGCGGCGGATCGTGCAGAAGCTGGTCTGCAGCAGGGACGGCAGCTATGCGGTGCTGACCTTTGATGAAAAAGGAGAAATTGCGCGCGAGGAGCAGTATTCGGCTGCCGACGGCTGGATCGGTGTGACGGATTACCGCGAAGGCGTTCTCAGCGCCCACGCGCAGCCCGGCGGAGAAAACAGTCTGCTGGTGCAGCAGATCATCAGCGAGGACCGCTCCGTGCGGAATCTGAAGTTGACGGCGTGCCCGGCGGTCAATTGGAATGATCCGGAGGCTCTGCAGGCCGTCACCAGAGAATTCGGCCTGCCGCAGGCGGTAGCGTTCACGCAGTCCGGCGCGCTCTGCTATTATGAAGAACAGCTGGCGCAGCAGGCAAACCGGTTCGCGCTGCGGCGTTCTGCGCAGGCGACGTATGTGGCCGCGCAGATGAAAACCGGAGAAGAAAGCGCGGAACCGCTGCTGCCGAGCGCGGAGGAGCTGTTCTCGGATGTACAGCAGCAAAGCCGGGCCGGGCAGCCGAAAGATCCGGAGGAGCAGCCGGAAACGCTGCCGCCGCTGGAGGAGCTGTTTTCCGAACAGCCCGGACAGGCTGCTGCACCGGAGCCTTTGACGCAGCAGCCGGAGGTGGAACGGCGGGTCTTTGAGGACGAGAAAAACTCCCTGCTGCTGGAATTCAGCCGCGACGGAACACAGGTGTATGCGGGCGGTGTGCGCGCGGGCGAACGCAACGGCTTCGGCGTCGGCGCCGATCTCAGAAACCGCAGCGCGTTTGCGGGCGTCTGGCTGTACGGCGGGCGCTGCGGCGTGATGACCGGGCAAAGCGACGACGGAACGGTGCGCGTCCGGTTCGAAGACAGCGCTTCGCAGGATCCGGAGCTGCCGGAGGGCGAAAACTGCGTCTTCGGCGCCGATGGGGAACTGCTTTTTGCCGGCCATATGACGGGAGAACAGCGCAGCGGCTTCGGGATGGCGCGCTGGGGCGCAGAAGGTCACCGCTATGTCGGCATGTGGCAGGACGATCTGCCCGACGGCAGAGGGATGGAGCTGGATGAGCACGGAGCGCTGCTGTATGAAGGAGAATGGAAGGCCGGGGAGCGCAGCGGCTTCGGTACGGCATTCGAAGAGGGAAAACCGGTCTATACAGGCGGCTGGAGCGGCGGCGTACACAGCGGTGAAGGAACGCTTTCGCTGAAAAACGGCCACAGGCTGGTGAGCAGCGCAGGATCCGGCTTTGCGGCGGAATATGACGAGACCGGGGCAAAGGTTTACGAGGGCGGTTGGAGCAACGGCGTTCGCTGCGGCAAAGGCTCGCTGTTCCTGCCCTCCGGCGAAAGGATCGACGGGCAGTTTGAAAACGGCGTCCTGACGGGAACCGCCGTGCAGTACAGCGCCGCAGGAATGATGCTGTACCGCGGCGCATTTGCTGACGGCGCGCGTCAGGGACGCGGAACGCTGTATGAAAACGGCGAAGCGGTCTACGAGGGCGATTTTGTGCGCAATCGGTTCCACGGCAGCGGCAAACAGCTGGAGAACGGCGCGGTGGTCTATGTCGGCGCGTTTGCCGAGGGCGCGCGCTGCGGCGTCGGCGCGTCGTTCCGCGAAGGCCGTCCCGCTTATTTCGGGCAGTGGAAAAACGGCGTGCGCCACGGCTGCGGCGTGGAATACCGCGGCGGCGAGCCGGTGTTTGCAGGCTGCTTTGAAGACGGAGCGCAGAACGGCAGGGTCAATGAATACCGCGGCGGCAAGCTGCTGCGGGAGATGATCTGCAAAAACGGCGAGCCGGTTTACATGCTGGAATACAACGGATGCGGCGAGCCGGAATATATCGGCGCGGCCGAATGCGGCGAACGCAGCGGCATGGGCAGGCTGCTCGGAAAGCATTGTGAATGCATTGCGCAGGGAATTTTCAGCAAGGGCAGGCTGGTGCAGCCCGTTCCGGTGCTGGTGCAGGAGCTGGAGGAGCTGGAATGTCCGCCGGAGCTTCGCGGTTCCACATATGAGACGCTCGCTGCGCCGGAGCAGCATTGCGTGGTGGAGCGCCCGTTTGACGGCGGCGTTTATTCCGGACACTGGCGCGGCGGAAAACCGCAGGGCGACGGAACGCTGCTGTTTGCCGATCATTGCTGCACCGGCAATTTTGCCGAAGGAAAGCTCTGCGGAAAAGGCAGGCTGTATCTTTCCAGCGGGAAGACCGTCGAAGGCGTTTTCGCGGCGCAGGGCGGCGAACGGGTCGTCTGCGGCGGCCGGGAATATTTTGTAACGGAACAGGCGGATAAAGAGAATGGATAAGCGCCGGGATCTTTTTAAGGGCGGTATGAAGCAGCTGAGCGGCGCGATCTTTGATCTGGACGGAACGTTGCTCGATTCCATGAAGCTCTGGGAGCAGATCGACATCGATTTTCTGACAGGCCGCGGCATCGTCCCGACGCCGGATTACACCGCCGCAGTCACCGCAATGGATTCCCGTTCCGCTGCGGAATACACCATCCGGCGGTACGGCTTTTCCGATACGCCGGAAATGCTGATGGCGGAATGGACGCAGATGTGCCGCGAAGCGTATCGCAGCACGGTACCGCTGAAGCCCGGTGCCGGGGAGCTGGTAAGGAGCCTGTTTGCGCGCGGGATACGCATTGCGGCGGCAACGGCGCTTTCGCCCGAACTGTTTGAGCCTGCGCTGCGCAGGCTTGGCATTGCGGATTGCTTTTCCGCGTATGCCTGCTGCGGAGAGGTTCCGCGCGGCAAAGGATTCCCGGATATTTATCTGTTGGCTGCCGGCCGGCTTCGGCTGCCGCCGGAGCAGTGCATGGTGTTTGAGGATATCCTGACCGGTGTGCGCGGCGCAAAATCGGGCGGATTTTCCGTCTGCGGCGTATTTGACGAAGCCTCCGCGCAGGACTGGCCGCAGATCTGCGCGGAAGCGGATCTGGCGCTGGGCAGTTTTTCGCGGGCGGAGCAGATCATTTTCGGAGAAGAATAGCGCATCAAAAAGAAACCGGCAGCTTCTGTGTCTGGACAGAAACTGCCGGTTTTGCGCAGGATAAGGGATTACATATGGCGGAGCAGGGAGCGGTATTCGGCCAGCGTCTGCGCCATGGCGTCCACCGAGACGCCGCGGTACGGCGCAACGGAAAACCAGCCGTCAAAGCTGCGGGCGAGCAGAATGGAGATCAGTTCCTTGATCTCACCGTTTCCGCCTGCCAGATGGGTAGGTTCTCCGGTGCTGTAAAGCGAATCGTTGAGGCGCAGGAACCGGATCCGGTTTTTCAGCTTGCTCGCGTAGAACATATGGAAAAACGGATGGTGCGAAAGCGCGACGAATTCGGCGGGGTTGTAGACCACGCCGGCGTTTTCCGGCAGCGGGTGCAGAAGCTCCGTCATGCTTTGGTCGTCGCGGAAAAAGGAACGGTGCTCGTTTTCAAACACCACGCCGATGTTCCACGCCGCAGCCATTTTCAGAATTTCGGCCAGAGCGGCGGGTTCGGGCGGTTCGGGCTGCCCGTCGAACGGGACGCGGATGTTCCGGACGTTGAGCAGGTGCGCGCGGCGGAACAGCTCGTTGAAGGCGGCAGGATCGCCGGGAGAAAGCGCGGTGGAAAGCAGCACGATCGTCTTGTTGGTGTCGATCAGCGCGCAGCGGATGTCCTCCACCTCGCTGCCGGAGCACTGTTCCAGCGGTTTTCCGCCGAAACCGGCAAGCTCAATATGATTGATGCGCAGCGCGTCGGCAGCACGAAGCCCTTCCTCCAGGCTCTGCGACGCAAAGCGCGAAATGTCGCAGCTGAGTTGATACATGGCGGTTCCCTCCTCAGATCACACAGATCTCGCACGTTTTATCGTCACAGTGGTTATGTGTATAGCGTTCCGGATCGATCGGTTCCCCGGAATAGAGCAGCCGCGACCAGTGGCAGGAATTGCAGTGTTCATTGCGGCAGATAAAGAAGAGGGGATCCTGCTGCAGCATCGGCAGCGCGATCTCAAACAGCTTCGGAATATCGACCACCTTAACGCATGCCGAGCCGATCACGCCTTCCACCATGGCGTCGGCGCGGCGCAGAACCGGCGTCATATTGAGAAAATCGCGGTGGCCGGGCGGGAATTTTTTCAGCGTGAATTTTTCTTCGCCCGGCAGGTACGTCGGCGCGCAGATATCCAGCGTGCGCAGATATCTGGCGTCGATCAGCTCTTCCAGAGAATGCATGATCGTGTTGCGATCCATGTCCACGCCGAGCAGCATGGCCTTTCCGCCCAGATCGCGCAGCTTCAGGTACGGCGTTCCCTCGCCGCAGCCGGTGGGACAGTTTTCGTGGCCTGCGGTGATCTCGGCGGCGTATTTTCCAAGCGCGGCGACGGAATGAACCGGGTGCAGGCTGCGCAGCACGCCGGGGCGCCGGCGGAAGACCTCGGAAATTTCTCCCACGGCGGAAGGAGAGGTCTGCGCGTCGAACGGCTGAAACCAGCCGGTCAGCGTTGACATCACGATCGTCCCCTCGCTGCCGACCGCCTCGCAGAGCGCGTCGATCACGCTGTCGGCGCCGCCTTCCACATGGCCGATGCTGCTCAGGGCGCTGTGAACCAGCAGCACGTCTCCTTCCCGGATGCCCATCAGGCGGAGACTGTAAAGAATATCCTCCCGGGTCACGGTTTTTCTCACTGATCTCAGATCCTTTCACAAAAACTCAGAGCGAACTTTCGTCCGCGCGGCAGAGCACGGCGCGGCAGGGTGCGCAGCTGGTTCCGGGAACATGCAGCGGCAGCGCGGTGAGCCGGAAAAAGCCGCTGCCCGCCTGTTCCAGATTGACACAGGGCGCAAGCATCAGAATATTCGCGCGGTAAAACGCCTCAAAAAATCCCTGCGGATGCTCAAAGCTTTCCCAGCGGGGAATATCGCTGCCGAGCAGAAACGGTTTCCGCGCAATCAGCCATTCCATCGCTTCACGCGTAAAATACGGCGAGCGGGAAAGATAATCGGGAGCATCCCAGTTTTTGCCCCATCCGGTTCCCACGAGCAGCGCTTCGCCGGGCAGCGGCATGTTTTCCGCCGCAGCTGCCAGCAGCATCGGCAGAGTGACCGGCGTGCGTTCCGGCGCGGCAAAGGCTTCCTCCGGCAGCATCAGAACGCGGCACGGCAGATCGACCAGCTTTTCCACGGGAACATCGGCCAGCAGATAGCAGTTGTCGTTGCCGAAAAAATGGGCGGGCGTTTCCAGATAGGTTCCCGTCTGGGAGTTCAGCCCTTCAAAAATTTCGCAGTAAACGCGCCCCTTGACCCACGGAACCTCCGGCAGCGGGCGCAGGCAGAATTCGGGGAACGGCGCTTCATAATGCCACATGCCGGTTTTGATTTCGCCGGTCAGATCGATCACTTGCATCGGAAAAGCCTCCTGAAATTTGATGGAACGGTCACGCGTCGGAGCCGGGAAGCGCAAACCAGCTTTCGAAGCCTTCCTGCTTCAGAAAATCCATGCTGGTCTGCAGACAGTCGAACGGGTCGCGGCCGTAGGTGTCGTCCTGCTCGATCAGAAAATATTCGCTGCCGCTTTCCAGCCCGGCCTGCATGATCCGGGCGATCGGCAGCGTGCCCTGTCCAAGCTCGGCGAACTGGATGTTGTTTGTGAACGCATTCATAAAGCCGTCGCGGGCAAAGCCGCCTTCCGGCAGACGGAACGGAGCGACGCGATAATCCTTCAGGTGCAGCAGGCGGACGCGCCCGGAAAACCGGCGGATCACCTCCAGCGGATCGGCGCCCCCGCGCTGGATCCAGTGAACGTCCAGTTCAAAGCCGAGCAGGCGCGTATTCCGGCGGATGATCTCCAGCAGCGTTTCGCCGTCATATTTGGTGAATTCAATGTGATGGTTATGATAATAGAGCGCGATGCCGTGTTCCTGCAGGCGGGCGGCGCATTCTTCGGCGCGGCGGACGAAATCGAGCGCTTTGTCCCGGCTGCCCATCAGCGGGATCGGCAGCATTCCGATCCGCAGAAGGTCGCAGTTCAGCGCCTTGCAGTCGGAAACGATCTTGTCAAAATCGCCCGAAAGCGATTCCCCGCCCATCGGGGAAGGATCCAGCGCAGCGGAACAGGCCGCAACGCGGATGCCGAAATCGCTGCAGGCGCGGCGGATCTCCGCGACGTTTTCGGCAGTCATCGGGATCTGGCTGATCTCCACGCAGAAAAATCCCATCTCCGCCAACCGGCGAAGCACTGCGTAAGCGCCAAGCTCCTGTACCTTTTCTTTCAGCATCATCATCTGAACGCCGATCAATCCTCTGTTTTCCATTTCCGTACACCGTTCCTTTCTGCTGTTGATATGAATTATATAAAAAGCATTATACCATGCGCAAAAAATTGCTTCAATCGGGTAAGATGACGAAAAAGCAAAAAAAATTTTGGCAAACGAAACAGGAATGGCAGCCCGCGCGGAATGATTTTCTTTGCAGCTCAGCCGCCGTCAGGAACCGCAGGGCGAAATGCAGCGCATAAAATTCCTCCGCCTGCAGATACTACTGCCAAAACCGAAAGCAGTATCTGTAAACGGAGGAAGTTATATATGAAAGCAACCGGAATTGTTCGGCGTATCGATGATCTGGGCCGCGTTGTGATCCCGAAGGAGATCCGGCGCACCCTGCGGATCCGCGAGGGCGACCCCTCACAGACAACATTGACACCAACCGACAGATTTTGTTATGCGATACATAGCATAATAAA
>JAQXJH010000020.1 GCA_029008595.1 Bacillota bacterium | reverse complement strand
GCCGCCACGTTTGTCGGCTATCATACGGCGGGCTTTCCCGGCGCCGTCTGCGCCACGTTCGGCGTTGTTCTGCCGTCGTTTCTGATCATTCTGCTGCTTTCGCTTTTTCTGCGTCAATTCGAATCGCTGCGGCTGGTGCAGTACGCTTTTGTCGGGATCCGCGCGGCTGTGCTGGCGCTGGTTCTTTCCGCCGTTTGGAAGCTCGCGCGCCAGATCCGTCGGACAGTGTTTTCCCTCTGTGTTGCGGCGGCGGTGTTTGCGCTGGCCGTCTTTGTGCCTCAGCTGGACGTTTTGTGGCTGATCGCTGCCTCCGCGGCGGCGGGAATCCTGCTGCAGGTATGCTCTGCCGGAAAGGAGCCGCGGAAAAAATGATTTTTTTAACGCTGTTTCTCACTTTTTTCAAGATCGGCATCTCCACCTTCGGCGGCGGCTACGCCATGATCCCGATGATTCAGGCCGAGGTGCTCTCGCACGGATGGATGACGCAGGAAGAACTGATCAACTTTATCGCCGTCAGCGAATCGACGCCCGGTCCGTTTGCCGTCAATATTTCAACCTATGTCGGCACACAGACAGGCGGTTTGCCCGGCGCCGTCTGCGCTACGTTCGGCGTTGTTCTGCCGTCGTTTCTGATCATTCTGCTGGTGGCGCGGTGTTTTCTGCGCTTCCGCAGCAGCAGGCTGGTTTCCGCCGCAATGGACGGGCTTCGCCCCGCAGTGGTCGGGCTGATCGCTTCCGCTGCCGTTTCCATTGCGCAGACGGTGTTTCCGTTGGCAGGAATCGGGGGCTTTGCTGCGTTCTTTTCCTCCGAAGCTTTTTTTGCGCTGCTGATCTTTGCCGTTTCGGCCGTGCTGATCTTTTGGAAAAAGCTTCACCCCATTCCGGTGATCGCCGCCGCGGCCGTGCTGGGGATTGCGCTCTGCTGCCTGCGCGACCTGCTTGCCGTATCAGGCTGAACAAAATTCCGCAAAATTCTTTCTTTTTCCGCTCATTTGCGATATGATAAAATGGATGAATCGAATTCCAAGGAGCTGATCGATATGAACCGCTGTGAATTCTGCGGCGCACCGCTTGACCCGGAGGAAAAAAAGTGTCCCTATTGCGGCACAGCAGTCCCCAAAACAGAAAAAGCAAAACCTACCCCATCACCCTCTTCTTCTCCGGATTCCTCTGCCACCCGGAGGCCGCCGCTCGGAACGACCGCACCGCCGCCGCTCTGGGACAACAGCAGTACATACCGGCCGAGTTCCGCCGCGCAGCGCAGAACAAAGCGGTCTGCCGGCTGCCTGATCGCATTTGTGTTCATCTTTATCCTGATCGTTTTCTTCAGCGTTTTCCGCACGATCACCGGCGGCGCGTTTTCGATCATAGAAGACTTTTTTGACGACGATTTCACCCCATCCTACAGCTATACGGACGACGATTTTTCCGACGACGAGCTGCTGGCCGAAAAATATGCCGGTTGGTACCCGCCCGGCATGTATAAGGTCGGCACCGACCTTGCCGCAGGCGTCTACCGCGCCGACGCGCTGGACGGCGACGGTTATTTTGCCGTTTACAGCGACAGCAGCGGAAAAAGCGATTCCATCCTGTTCAACGATATCTTTGACGGTTATGCCTATTTTGTGCTGAAGGAAGGGCAATACCTGAAGCTTTCGCGCTGCGCCGCGCTGGAAAGCGAAAAGGTTCCCGCCGAGCAGCCGGAGGACAGCGTGTTTACCGACGGCACCTTCCGCGTCGGGATCGACATTCCTGCCGGAGAATACAAAATCACCGCTTCCGGCAGCGACAGCTACTACTGCCTGATGGGCAGCGCGCAGTGCGCTTATGAAGACCAGCAGTACATCGCTTCGGATTATGTGGAGAATTCCGTTTACCTGACGCTGGAGGACGGCCAGTTCCTGACGCTGGAGGACGGCGCGGCGCTGACCGTGGAAGAAACTTTTCCGCAGGCCTGAGTACAAGGAAACATGAAAAGTAAAAAAATCAAAAAAAGAACCTGGTTCCTGTTGAGGAGCACCCGTAACGTTTCGCCGGAAGCCGGACATCATCCCGGTCTGCGGCAAAGACCCCGGAGCATTTCCGCTGCTCCGGGGTCTGTTGTTTCTGCGGACGCAGAGCGGGACGGCCGTGCTTTCTGATTTCCCTAAGAATCGCAAGCTTTTCCGGAGAATTCGCCGTTTTTTGCTGTTGAGTTTCCCTTTCCCGCTTGCTATAATGATTACATTCGCATTCAACCGGAACGTATATTTATATTTTTGAAAAGGGGAATCACCTTGGAGGAATTCTGGAAAACGATCTCACAGTTTGCCGCCGGTTTCGGGTTAAAGCTGCTGGCGGCGCTGCTGCTGCTCATCATCGGGCTGAAGCTTTGCAAATGGCTGGTTCGCCGCATGGAAAAAAGCCGCTTTTTCGATAAGCTGGAGGGCGGCGTCCGCACATTTGTCAGCAGTCTGGTCTCCATCGGCCTGAAGGTTCTGATCGTTGTTTCGGCGGCACTGGTACTCGGGATCCCGGGGTCATCCTTTATCGCGCTGCTGACCTCGGCCGGCGTTGCCATCGGCCTTGCGCTGCAGGGCGCTCTGAGCAATTTTGCCGGCGGGCTGATGATCCTGCTGTTCCGCCCGTTCCGTGTGGGCGATTATATTTCTACGGCGAGCGGAGAGGGAACCGTCCATGACATCACCGTTTTCTACACGGTACTCATCACGCCGGACAACAAGCATGTAACGCTGCCGAACGGCGGGCTGACCAACGCTGCGGTCACGAATTATTCCCGCGAAAAAACCCGCCGTGTCGATCTGACGTTTTCCGTCGCCTATTCCTCCGATCTGGGCGAGGTGCGACAGCTGCTGCTGGACGCCGCCCGCTCCCACCCGATGGTGCTTGCCGAACCGGAGCCTGCTGCGCGGCTGATCGAACAGGGCGACAGCGCGCTGAATTTTGTTCTGCGCGCCTGGTGCCTCAACGAGCATTACTGGGACGTTCGCTTTGACCTGAACGAGGCCGTCAAAAAAAGCTTTGATGAACATTCGGTCGAGATCCCCTTCCCGCAGCTGGATGTTCACCTTCAGCCGGACAGTACCCGCCCGCGTTCCTGAATCGCTGCACAGCAGCGGATCCGCGGTACCTGTTCCGCAGAAGAGAGGTTATCACATGATATTTTCTAATAAAGACCTTAAACGGCTGATCGTTCCGCTGGTGATCGAACAGGCGCTTGCCATGATGGTCGGCATGTTCGACACCATGATGATCTCCTCGGTCGGCGAGGCGGCCGTTTCGGGCGTTTCGCTGGTGGATATGGTCAACGTGCTGCTGATCAATCTGTTCGCTGCGCTGGCAACCGGCGGTACCGTCGTCACCTCCCAGTTTATCGGCGGCAAGGACCGCAAAAGCGCCTGCGATTCCGCCCGTCAGCTGATGATCCTTTCGCTGATCGCTTCGCTGCTGATCGTAGCGGCTGCGCTGCTGCTGCGCAAACCGATCCTCCGGCTGCTGTTCGGCGCAATTGCAGACGACGTGATGGACAACGCGATGACCTATTTCTTCTGGTCGGCGCTTTCTTATCCGTTTCTGACAATTTATAATTCCGGGGCGGCGCTTTTCCGCTCCATCGGCAATTCAAAAATCCCGATGTACAGCTCTCTGGTGATGAACGTGCTGAACATTGCCGGCAATGCGCTGCTGCTGTTCGTCGCCCATATGGGCGTCACCGGTGTGGCGGTCGCGTCGCTGATCTCCCGGGCGGCAGCCATGGTGATCGTTCTGTATCTGCTTTCCAACCGGGAAAATCTGATTTATCTGAATTTCCGCGAACGCTTCCGGATCGAGTGGGGGATGATGAAGCGGATTCTGCACATCGGCATTCCAAGCTGTCTGGAAAACAGTCTTTTTCAGCTCGGCCGGGTACTGGTCGTCAGCATTATTGCCACGTTCGGCACCATTCAGATCGCGGCAAATGCCGTTGCAAACAGCTACGATGCGCTCGGCTGCATTCCCGGCTCCGCCATGAATCTGGCAATGATCACCGTCGTGGGGCAATGCGTCGGCGCCGGAGACTATCCTCAGGCGCGGTATTACATCAAAAAGCTGCTGAAGATCTCCTATCTCATGACATTTATGCTGAATCTGGGGATCCTGCTTTCGCTGCCGCTCACGCTGCAGATCTACGATCTTTCTGCCGAAACGCTTTCCCTTGCTTCAACGCTTGTCTGGATCCATGACGGCTGCGCCATTCTGTTCTGGCCGATCGCCTTTACGCTGCCGAACGCCCTCCGCGCGGCAGACGACGTCCGCTTTACGATGGTGATCTCGCTGTTTTCCATGTTCACCTTCCGCATCCTGCTGAGCCTGTTTCTGGCGCATCAGTACTCCATGGGCGCCATCGGCGTGTGGATCGCGATGGTGGTCGACTGGATCTTCCGCTGCATCTGCTTTGTCTGGCGTTACCGCAGCGGCAAATGGCAAAAACACAAGGCCGCGGTTCTGAATACCGCCGCCGGCAACGGAGGAGACTTTTCTTGAGCAAACTGACCTTTCGCCATACAGTAAAAACGATTTATCTTGCTAACATTACCGGAGCGATCATCAACAATTTTTCGCCGCTGCTGTTTCTGACGTTTCAGCGCCAGTTCGGTATCTCCATTGGAAAAATCAGCTTTCTGATCACACTCAATTTCGGCATCCAGATGCTCGTCGATTTTCTCGGCGCCAAATTCGGCGACCGGCTCGGTTATCGGCGCGGCGCCGTCTGGTCCCAGCTGCTTGCCGCCGCCGGGATGATCGGCCTGGGCATTCTGCCGTTTCTGCTGCCCGCTTACCCCTCGCTGCTGTTCTGCACGGTACTCTGCGCCATCGGCAGCGGGCTGAACGAGGTGCTGCTCAGCCCCATGCTGGAGGCTCTGCCCGGAGACGCAAAGGCTTCGGCC